>NZ_JBVKBA010000049.1:0-39191 GCF_055639175.1 Streptomyces sp. NPDC107546
AGTGGGCGCTACCGGGCTGTGTGTCTCCCGGGAGTTCGACCGTGTCCTTGGAAAATGCGCAGGCATGTGCGGCCGGGCCCTATGACTCAGATCAGGGTGTTGTAGATCCCCCAGTTCGTGCCGATTTTGGTGCGGGGTGCGTAGGGGGTGGTGGGGTTGCCGGTGCCCTTGTACAGCCACAGGGCGCCGTCGTGGTCGACGGCGAGTAGGTCGGACTTGCCGTCGTTGTTCATGTCGTAGGTGCTGACGATGGTGCTGTAGGTGTTCCAGCCGGTGCCGATTTTGGTGCGGGGGGCGTAGGGGGTGGTGGGGTTGCCGGTGCCCTTGTACAGCCACAGGGCGCCGTCGTGGTCGCGGGCGAGGAGGTCGGGCCGGCCGTCGCCGGTCAGGTCCGTCCCGCTCACGAGGGTGTTGTAGATCCCCCAGTTCGTGCCGATTTTGGTGCGGGAGGTGAAGGGCGCGGTGGGGTTGCCGGTGCCCTTGTACAGCCACAGGATGCCGTCGTGGTCGCGGGCCAGGAGGTCGGGGTGGCCGTCGCCGGTCAGGTCGCCTGCGCCGACCAGAGCGTTGTACGTCTGCCAGCCCGCACCGACGCGTATCCGAGGGGCGAAGGGGGCGGTGATGTGTCCGCTGCCTTGGTAGTACCAGAGGGTGCCGGAGGTGTCGCGGGCGACGAGGTCGCCGGTGCCGTCGGCCTTGAGGACGGACAGTTTGGTGATGGCGTTGTAGATCTGCCAGCCGGTGCCGGCCTTGGCGCGGGGGGTGGGGTGGGTGGACTGGGGGGCGAGGGATGCCTGGTACTGCCACAGCACGCCGGCGTTGTCGCGGCCGTAGAACGCCGCTCGTGCGTAGGCCGGTACCACGTCGGAGGTGAACGTCAGGTTCTCCTGCTTGCCCACGTACTGCGTGCCCTGGGCGTCACGCACCTCCAGGGATCCGGTCAGCGTGCCGGCCGGCAGTCCCCAGGCGGCGGTGAAGTGGAGGTACTGGTCCTGCTGGCCGCCGGACGTCCAGCCGCTGAGCGTGGGCAGCTCGAGGGACAGGGAGCCGTCCCCGCCGAGGGTCCAGGGCAGGGGGGTGAAGTGCTGGTTGTCGGTGGAGTAGCCGACCGTGACGGCGGAGGCGAGCTGGGGGGCGGTGTAGCCGGCGGCGGCGAGCTGCTGCGCGGTGAACACAAGGCTGGTGTGGGTGGACGTGGGCGGTGTCTTCATCCCCATCAAGAGGTTGAGGTCTTCGTCGACGGGTCGGCTGTCGCCCGTGGCGACCTGGAGCGAGGAGTTGTACTCGAGGGGGCCCTGGGGGCTCCGCCAGGTGGGGGTGAGGTAGGGCTGGCCGACGTGGAGTTCGGTGTTGGTGCCCAAGCTGGAGTGGGCGATGACCGTGTCGGTGGCGCCGTCCATCAGGTATGCGCTCACCAGGATGTTGTTGTAGGCGGGGTAGCTGGCGCTGACGTGGATGTGAATGACCCCGGCGGTCAGCGGGGCGCCCTTGACGCCGTTGTGGTCGCTGTCGTCGGCCCCGATGAGGACGTAGTCGCTGCCCCCGTGGCTCATGTAGGGGAGGGTGTTGCCGGCGTCGTCGGTGAAGTGCAGGTTGTCCGAGCCGTTACCGCTCAGCTGCAGTCGGACGTAGCTGTCGGTGGCCGGCGGTGCGGTGACGGTTATGTCCATATCCCCGGCAGGGCCCCACATGTCGATTCCCTGCGCCATGCTGACGGCTATGGCTGGGGCGGCGGGATCCGCGCTCGCGCTCTGCAGCGGCGTGAGGCCGACACTGGCCCCGAGGGCGGCGACGGCGAGGGCGGTGCGATGACGGCGTGGTATGCGCACGGGTGGTTCCTCTCAAAGGTGCTTCGCTCGAAATGCTTGCCGAAGCTGGGAGAGCTGGCAGCGAAGGATGGGCAGGTGGGGCCCTGTGGTGTGAACTACCGGGGTTGGCGGAAAGGGCTGTATCCGCGGCAAGGCCAGGCAAGGTTCGTGGTTTCCCGAGGCTGGGTGGCACCCGGCCTCTCGCCTTCCCGATCTAGCCGTTCGTGCCGAGCGAGGGTGCAGGCCAACGGCGTTGGGCTGCACCCTCGCTCGGCGGTCGGGTCAGCTGATGAGTTTCATGGTTCTCCTTCGCTCGTCCGCCTTGTACGTGGCCCATCCCGGCTGTTGGCGCCGTTGGCAGCCCGCGGATGGGGGGTCGGTCGAGGCAGGCGGGTGCATTTCGGTGGACACGGCTATCAGATTGGTGCTGCGGGGCTCAGGACAGCTGATCCTGAGGTGCACGCCGACGCCGGTGAATAGCTCAGTGGACCATGGGCTACAAGAGGGTGTTGTAGATGCCCCAGTTCGTTCCGATCTTGGTCCGGGCGCCCAGCGGTTTGGTCGGTGAGCCGGTGCCGGGGTAGAGCCACAGGCCGCCCTGGCTGTCGCGGCCGAGCAGGTCGGGTTTGCCGTCGCCGGTGAGGTCGCCGATGCCGATGACGGAGTTGTAGATGCGCCAGCCCGTTCCGATTCTGATCCGGGCACCCAGCGGTTTGGTGGCCGAGCCGGTGCCGGGGTAGAGCCACAGGTCGCCCTGGCTGTCGCGGCCGAGCACGTCCGGTTTGCCGTCGCCGGTCAGGTCCCCGGCGCCCACGACGGTGTTGTAGATGCTCCAGCCGGTGCCGATTTTGATCCGGGCGCCGAGGCTGGCGGTGGTGCCGGTGCCGGGGTTGAGCCAGAGGCCTCCGGTGGTGTCGCGGGCGAGGAGATCGCCGTGGTGGTCGCCGGTGAGGTCACCGGCGCCGACCAGCAGTGGGTAGGCGTTCCAGGTGCCGGCGAGGTGGGTGGGGCCGGACAGGCCCTCGCCGCTGGTCTGGTACAGGTCGAGGCGGCCGGTGCTGGTGTTGCGGGCCAGGAGTCCGGCCGTGTTCCAAGGGCCGATGATGCCGGGGACGATCAGGGAGTTGTCCTGGGACCAGAGCAGGTAGCGGTCGGTGTTGACGCGTGGTCCGAGGGGCGCTGTGGGATTTCCGGTGCCGGGGTAGAGCCACAGGGTGCCGTGGCTGTCGCGGGCGAGGAGGTCGGGTCTGCGGTCGAGGGTGAGGTCGTGGGGGTTGGGGTCGGCGAAGCGGATCGCCACCTGGCCTGTGGTGAACAGCCGTCCTGCGTTGTCTTCCAGACGCAGGTTGCCGCTCACCGTGCCGGGGTGTACGCCGAGAGCTGCGACCAGGTCGAAGACGCCCAACCAGGTGGGGTCGAGGTCGTTGCTGCTGGCGGCGGGGAGGTCGAAGCTGGGGAATTGGACGCTGAGTGAGCCGTCGTCTGCGATGGTCCACGGCAGGGCAGTGGTGCCGGCGTCGAGGGTGAAGTGTGCGGTGGCGGCGAGTTGGCCTGCTGTGAGACCGGCTGCGGCGAGCTGGTCGGCGGGCAGGGTGAGGGTGAGGTGGCCCCCGGAGATGGCCGTCTTCATGCTCCGGCCGTCGACGAACAGTCTGGTGCGCAGCGGGAGGACGGCGCCACCGACGACGGTTGCGGGGGCGTCGGGGCCCCAGTAGGCGTCGTTGCTGCCGGTGGACGTTGCCAGCAGCGGCTCGAAGACCCGCAGGTTGGAGGTTTGGGAGTCGGCCAGATCCTGGCTGGTGTTGCCGTCGATGATGGAGGCACCGATCTGGAACACGTTGGCCATGGGTGCGGTGATACCGACCTTCAGGTCGATGGTGCCGGCCTGTAGCTGTCCGGCCGCGGTGCCGTCGGCAGCTGTCCCGAGATCGATTTCCTCGGAATCCGGCGTAGGGCCGGGCTTGGCGGCCAGGACGTTCCCCGCCGCGTCGGTTATCCGTACCGCGAGGCCTCCGCTCTGGCCCGCTCCCGCCTGGATGATCAGCCGGATGTAGGCGGGCTGGGCGGGAGGGTTGGCCACGTGGAGTGTGATGTCGCCGGGGTCTCCGTAGAGGCTGACGCCCGAGCCGGCGTCCGGGCCTGTTGCTCCGGCGGTGATGGTGGGAGGAAGGGCGTCCGCCGAGGCAAGGGGCTGGGGCAGCAGGCAGGCGAGAGTGCCGATGCTGCCGGCCACGATGGCGCAGGAGCGCCAGTGGGTTCTCATGTGCTGTTGACTCCAGTCTGACCGGGGTGCAGTTCGAGTTCTGTCCGGCTGTGACGGGGGGGAAAAGGTAGGTGGGGCCAGGTGCAAGGGTGCCGGGCTCCGTCGAGCATGGGTCCAGCCTCGCACGGCGATCGCATGGCGTCTGGAGGTTTCTGTTCGGGCGGTCCGGCACCTCCTCCGATGGCCGGCGAACCGCGGTCGGAGCGGTCGGCACGGATTCCTGGGGCATTGCGACAAGGGCCGGCGCTCGGCTGAGACCCAGCCGAGCGCCTGTTGGTCCTCGCTTTATCGATCAGTCGAGTTGGGTGACGGCAGGGTTGTCGCCGGTTGCTGCGGCGTCGGCGGGGGGCAGGGCGGTGTCATAGACGTGGATGTCGCTGACCTTGCCGTTGGCGTACTCGCCGTAGGCGCCCTGGTAGAGGCGGCGGCCGATCTGTAGGGGGCCGGTGGCGGGCCAGGAGGTTGCGCCGAAGGTCTTGGTTCCCGACAGGTGGCCGTCGGCGTAGAGGCTGAGCTGGTTGGTGGTGGCGTCGTAGACGCCGACGAGATGGGTCCACGTGCCGACCTTTGGTGTGCCGCCGTAGGTGGCCGTGAAGGAGGTGCTGGTGGTGTCGTCGTTGTGGCGGCCGAAGGCCCAGGCGTGTGCGCCGGAGGAGTAGTAGAGCTGGAAGCCGTTGGCGTTGCCTGCGCTGTCGGACTGGGAGACGAAGGTCGAGTTGGCGGTGAGGGAGCTGAGGTTGGTCCAGGCGGAGATGGTGAAACTTGTCGAGGTGTCGACGGCGGGGCCGGTGGTGGCGGCGTAGCCAGTGGTTCCGGTGAGGTTGAGGACATTGCCTCGCGTGCTGTCGCCAGCCCAGGTATAGGCGCCGGTCAGTGACGCGGTGAGTCCGGTGCTGCAGTCGGGGCTCGTGGCATTGGCGCAGTCGGCCGCTGTTGTGCCGGTGCCTTCGCTGAGAGCCCACGAGTGGGTGGCGGTGTTGGTGGCGGTGCCCAGGGAGACGGCGGTGCCGAAGTTGGCCGTGGTGCCGGTGGGCGCGCTGCCGGGGTATTCGGTCAGCTGTCCGTTGGTGTCGGTGGCGTAGAGGTCGGGGTTGCCGTCAGAGCCGCCGCTGCTGCTGTTGACGTCGCCGGGGGAGGCCACGGTCGGGTACTCGTTTGCCGCCAGGACAGCTGAGAGTGCGGTGCCGGGGTTGGTGCTCCAGCCGGCCGGTGTGCTGCTGGTCCAGTTCTGGGCGGCGGTGCCATTGCAGGTGTAGATCTGCACTTGGGTGCCGTTGGTGGTGCTGCTGCGCGGGTCGTCCAGACATTTGCCGGACTGGGGGTTCTGCAGGCTGCCGTTCGGGCCGGGAGTCCACTTCTGGGAGCCGGTGCCGTTGCAGGTGTACAGCTGAAGGAGCGTTCCGTCGGTTGTGGCGCCCCCGGGAACGTCGAGGCACTTGCCGAGCACGCGCAGGGAGCCGTCGCTGAGCAGCGCCCACTTCTGGGCGGCGGAGCCGTTGCAGCTCCAGATTTGGATTGTGGTGTTGTTGTCGGTGCTGGAGTGGTCGTCGTCGAGGCACAGTGCCCCGCCGGTGGACGTGGTGAGGGCCGAGGTCAGGGCGGTGCGGACGGGGGCGTGCAGCAGCGGGGGCAGGCCGGTGGTCTGGTCGAGGGTGAGGGGGAAGGTGTAGACGGTGCCGGAGGCGTCGTCACGGGCCCAGAGCGTGTACGTGCCGCCGGTGACCTGGCCGTTCCCGTTTGAGTCCGTGCTGAAGGTTCCGCCGACGGTGCCGGGCGCGATCAGGGTGAGTCCTGACCAGTCGCCGTCGCCGAGCAGGAGCGGGTTGCCCAGATGTGCGCCGTTGTAGGACTGGTAGATCCACAACTTGCCGTTCTCGACGGTGATGACCGCGGGGTGGCCCTCATTGTTCCCGTAGGCGTTGCCGGCTGTGATGAGCTGGCTGATGTTCAAGGGCGCGGCCCGGTCGTATCCGGCGCCTGCGCAGCGGCTGGCGGGAACGGTCGGCTGACAGGGGTCCCTGGACACCAAGTCGTCGGAGAACTTGCGGATGTAGCCGGGGAAGGTTGACCAGGGGACGCGGGGGAAGGCGTTGTCGTCCTTGGGGTCCAAGTCGTTCGGGACGACGTACAACTGCGAGGTCTTGCGGTTGTAGGCGAACAGGTCGTCCACGTTGCTTCCGTGGAGGTTGCCGCGGTGGGCGATCAGGTAGTTGTTCCAGCTGGTGCCGTCGGGGGAGTCGGCCGGCGTGGAGACGATGACGGGACCGGTGATTGCGGGCGGGTTGCTGTCGATGGCGCTGGTCTGGGCTGGCTTGGCGCTCTGGGCGGGGTCGGTGTTGCCGGGGATCATTTCAAGGTAGCCGGTCTTGGTGGTGGCGAGCAGGTCGGGGATGCCGTCGCCGCTGATGTCGCCCGGCGTGATCTTGGTGTCAGGGTTCCAGGGAACGGTGAACGTGTAGCTGGCAGGGGCCTGGGAGATGTTCCCGGCCACGTCGACGGCGGCGACGTACAGGGTGTGTACGCCCCAGTTGGTGACCGGGACAGTGATCTTGGCGGTAGCGGTGCCAGCGCTGTCGATGCTGGTGACGGATGCCTTGGTGCCGGTTGCGGCGGTGGGCTGGCTGTCGAGCTGCCACAGGAAGTGGTCAACGCCGCTGGACAGACATGCGTTGGGTGTGCAGCTGGTGTCGGACGCGGCCCCGTCCGCCGTGGTCACGGTGAAGTCGGTCGTCTTGCCGGGTGCGGCGTACACGATCGGATCGGCAGGCCCGGTGCCGACGGGCGGGAAGGACGGGTTGGTCGCGATGTCAGGCGTGTTTGGTGGGGTGAAGTCGGTCTTGAACCAGCAGTGGCTGCTCGTAGCGGAGGTCAGGTGTTGGCTGGAGTTGTCCTGGGCGTAGACGTCCCAGCCGTACTCGTGCCCGTCCTTGAGTGTGAACCCGATGGGCATGGCGGCGTCCGAGCCGCCGGCCTGATAGGTGCTGTCGGGTGTGGACTTTGTCAGGGCGTTGCCGCTGGAGTCGAGGACGGTGCGGTCCCAGACGTCGTAGTGTGCTTGGACGTTGACGCCGGACATGCTGGTGGTGACGGTGGAGTGGAGCTGGATGTTGCTGCCGGCGTCGGAGTAGGTCGTCGCGCCGATCCAGCCGTCGCCGCTCGTGACGCAAGCGCCGCTGGCCCCCGTGGCGGCGGGTGTGGTGTGGAGGCTGGTCGGGACGTTCGGGGGGATGTCGAACTTGACGGTCAGCTTGAGGACGCTGGACATCCGCAGGTAGTCGTCGTTGCTCGAGGAGATGCTTTCGTTGCCGTAGAGGCCGATGGTCCAGTAGTCGCCGCTGGCGCTGTTGGTGTCGGCCATCTTCTGGGCCTGGTTGGTGACGGTGAAGGTCGCGGTGTGGTTGCTGCAGCTGCTGCTGGGATTGGCACCGCTGGGGATTGTGGTCGATACGGGCGGGTACGCGGTGTCCTGGGTGGCGGGCCGGCTGTTCCAGTCGGTGCTGGAGTTGATCGCGCCGGTGGTGTGCAAAGTGATGGGCTGGTTCTGGGAGCAGTCCCAGCTGGCCGCGTAGGTCGAGGTCACCGTGAAGAAGGCATCGTCGACCACCATGGACGGGTCCAGGCCGCTGGTGGGGACGGCGTAGTAGGAGCGTTCCAGGCCGGTGCCGCAGCTGCCGCCCCAGCGCTGATAGCCGACGCCCTGGCCGTTGGTCTGCGGTTTGTCGTACTGGGGGCTGTTAGAGCACGTGGAGCTGGAGTAGATCTCGTCGTAGTGGCCGGAGCTTGGGGAGACCGGGTTGCTGTAAGGGTCGATGTAGACCGGGTACGTGGTGCTTGAGTCGTTGAGTACCGAGGTGTCGGGCGTCAGCGTGAGGTTGCTGGTGGTGGTCGTCATCGGCACGGTGTCGACCTTCGCGCCGGTGCCGGGGCCGTCGGCGGACGACGTGGTGGGGTCGTCGGCGGTCGTGGAACTGGAGGAAGTGCTCGTCTGTGGCGTCGGCGTGCCCGGGGGTGTGCTGGAGTCCCACATCAATGGGCGGGGGCTGGTGTAGGCGACGGTGCCGTCGGAGGTGGTGGCGTTCATGCCGCCCGAGTCCGTGCCGGAGACTGTCAGGCCGTGGGTGGAGACGGACTCGGTGAGTTTTTTGATGTCCGGGTTGGCGGCGGCGGTGGCGTCGTGGACGATCAGGACATCGCTGAAGCCGCCCTGGTCGGTGACGGAGACGGACAGGTCCACGCCGGGGAGTACTGACTTGTATAGCGCGGTGTCGTCGCTCACGGTGGGGGCGGGGAGGGCGAAGGGCATGGTCAGGGCCATGCTCTGGCCGTCCTCGTTGGTCAGCGTGACCAGGGGCCCGCTGCCTCCGCCGGACAGAGTGACGTCGTTGGGGGTGGCTTCGGGGGAGAGAGTGCCGTCCGAGTTGGTGGCGAGGTTGGCGTCGACAGGCGTCCAGGCGCCGTCTTTGAGGACCCGCACCGGCATGACGTCGGTGGTGGAGGTGAACGTGCCGTCGGGGTTGGCGGTCACCGTGGAGGTCTCGGTCGTCAGGGCGTCGACGGGGACGTCCTGGCCGCTTGCCATGGCCTGCACCTGAGCGGCGAGCATCGGATCGCTCGCGGTTGCCGCGTCGGCGGTGGCGGGAACAGCCGGTACGACGAGCAGAAGAATGGTCACAGACGGGACGAGCGCCAGACGGTGTATCAAGTCCCGTCGTTTGCGGTGCCTTTGCATGTACTTGGTCAACACGAGAAAGCCCCCCTCGGGTACCGAACGCTGCGCGCTCGTGATCTGTGCCACATCTGCGCGTTTCGGGGATGCGGCGGGTGGTGTGCGCGGTGTCCGGTTTGCCGTCTGGTGATGATGTTCGCCCCTTCACGGAAGGGACACATCGGGCACACGGTTGACATACGCCCTGGCCACAGCGTCGGCACAGGCTATTGAGTTGTGTACCTGCCATCAATAGCCTCCCGTCGATCACGCGGCTCGCGCGGTCGGAGATACGACAGCCCGTCACGGGCTGCGAGGCGCGGGGGGGTTTCGTGACGGGCAAGCGGCGTTGGTTCGCGAGTGTGCGGTACCGGATCTGGGGTCGGACCCTGACCTTTGCCACAGCGGTGGTCGCCTTGCTGGCGCTCCTGGTGCCGGCTGCCATCGCTCAGGGTGCCGTGGGGCCGTATCACTTCAAGGGCATCGTGTGGAGGCCGAAGGACCTGCCGAAAACCCCGGCGGTCGGCAGCCATTCCCTGCACCGGCCCGGCGCAGTCCACGCCAAGGGCTACAAGGCCCTGAGCCGGTATCGCGTCGCCAAACCGGTGTGGCCGCAGGCCGGAACCAAGACGGTTGCCCTCTCCCACTCTGCCCCGGCTCCTGTCGGCGCTCGCGCAACTGGCACGCCCAGCCCTTCCAGTAGCCGATCCGGCGGTGCCTCGACTGCGATAACGGGCAGCCCGGTCGTCCCCGTCACCAAGCCCGTCAAGGCAGGAAGCCTGCCTGTGTGGGTAGCCCCGGCGCCCACCACCAGAGGCGCGGCAAAGGCGCCCGCCGCGGCTGCTCCCGGGGCGGTCCAGGTCAAGGTCGCATCCCACACGCAGGCGCTACGCGCTGGTGCGGACGGCATGCTGCTCGGCTTCAGCCGCGCTGACGCGAAGATGGGCCATGGCCGTGTGCAGGTGATCATCGACTACTCGTCGCTAGCCAAGGCATACGGCGGCGGCTTCGGCTCACGGCTGCGGCTGTTCCAGGTTCCCGCTTGTGCCTTGACTAATCCTCAACTGGCGCGCTGCCGGACCCGGACGCCGATAGCGTTCACCAACCGGGGCACCGCGGACCAGTTGACCGCCACTCTCACCCTTGGGTCCTCCGCCGGTACTGCGCCGCTCTCCTCGCGGGGTACGGCCGCGCCGATGACGATGTCGGCGAACACGACAGCGGTCGAGGTCGCCTCGGGCAGTTCCGGGTCGCAGGGTGACTACGCGGCGACGTCGCTGAATCCTTCCGGGAGCTGGCAGGCTTCGGGCACCGGGGCATTCACGTACTCGTACCCGATCGACGTGCCCTCCGCCGTGGGCGGCAACGCGCCTTCGGTGGGGCTGTCCTACGACTCGCAGTCCGAGGACGGTGAGACCTCGGCCCGTAACTCGCAGGCGTCGTGGCTCGGTGACGGCTGGGACTACCAGCCTGGTTTCGTGGAGCGGACGTACCGTCCGTGCGGCGGTCTGCTGGACAGCAGCGGCAACAAGATCCTCAAGGGGTCGGGGGATGAGTGCTGGGGCGGGGACAACGCCACGATCTCCTTCGGCTCGCGCTCCGGTCGGCTGGTGCCGGACGGTGTCGACTCCAGCGTGCCCGGTGAGATCAAGCAATGGCGACTGCAGGGTGACGACGGCACCCTGGTCCAGGAACTGTCCGGTGCCCCCAACGGCTTGCACGACGGCGTGTACTTCCGTGTCCTGACTACCGACGGTACGGCCGCCTACTTCGGTGCCGACCACTCACCGACCGGGCCCGGTACCTCGGGTGGGATGCAGTCCGGTACGCCTTCCGATCCCTCGACCGACGCCGCTTGGGGCGTGCCCGTGCTGCACCCTGAGTCGGGCGACCCGTGCTACGACGCGACCAAGGGCAAGGCGTCCCAGTGCGACAAGCACGAGGGCTGGCGCTGGAACCTCGACTTCGTCGTCTCACCGAGCGGGTTCGTACAGCGCTACGACTACACAACCGAAACCAACTACTACGACCTCGGCGGGGGCCAGGCCGCCTCCGGCGACCACGGCACCCTGACGGCCTACGCCCGCGGCGGCAAGCTCGACTCCATCTCCTACGGCTACACCCTCGACGACGAGCAGGCCGGACGCACACCCGCCGGCCAGGTGACCTTCACCTCCAAGCAGCGCTGCCAGACCACGGACACCTTCACCGACTGCTCCGCGGGCAACCTCAACGACAACACAGCTCCGCACTGGCCCGATGTGCCGTGGGACCTGCACTGCGACTCCACTGACAGCACCACCCTGCCGCCGGGGTCGACCTCGGTGCCCACCAACGTCTGCATCACTGCGGCGCCGACGTTCTGGACCACCACCCGCTTGGACAGCATCACCACCAAGGTCCACGTCAAGGACTCCTCCACCGACGCTCAGGTACCCGTCGACAGCTACCAGCTCGGGCAGGTCTACTCCGACGCCGGCGGCACGGTGGACCCGGTCACCGGCACGACCGTCGACCCCAAGGACGCGGGTTCTCTGCAGGCCGTGATGTGGCTGCAGTCGATCCAGCACACCGGCAAGGACACCTACGGCAACGGCAACAGCGACATCAAGCTGAACGAGGTCGCCTTCACCGGCACGGAGATCGACAACCGGGTCAACGACGCCTCGCCGTCAGCGCCGCCGCTATACCGGCCGAGGATCTCGTCGATCCAGACCGAGACCGGCGAGTCCATCGCGGTCGACTACAACCTCAACCCGTGCGCTGGCAAGACGCTGGACATCTCGGCAGCGGACTCCAACACCAACTCCTGCTACCCGGTCTACTGGACCGTGCCAGGAGCCTCGAAGCCCATCGCGGACTGGTTCAACAAGACCACCGTGCACACGGTCACGGCCCACGACCTGACGATCGCCTCGCAGTACAAGCCGGACTCCCAGAACATCCCCGCCGGCTCGGAGACCCAGGTCTCCACATACAGCTACGCCGGTGCCGCCTGGCACCGCGACGACTCGGCGCAAACGGACGACCAGTACCGCACGTGGGACCAGTTCCGGGGCTTCCGCACCGTCACGGTGCAGACCGGTCAGGCCCCCGAGCCGGTGACCCAGAAGACCACCACGTACCTGCAGGGCATGGACGGCGACTACAAGGCCGACGGCACCCGCCGCTCGGTCGCCGTGGACGCCAAGGTCGGAGGCAACACGGTGCAGAGCGTCACCGACGCCAACCAGCTCGCGGGCACCGCCCTGGAGACCGACACCTACACCGCAGCCGGCGGCACCATCAACGCCGAGACCGTCAACGGGCCGTTCACCTACACCACCACCACACACTCTGCCCAGGCGCCGTGGACGGACTGGACCCAGGACGACAACCCCGGTCAGACCAAGCCCGCGCTGTCCATCTTGCCGGATCTGTCCGCCTACCGCGTCAAGACCACCCAGTCGCACGGTTACGCGCTGCTCGCGAACGGGACGTGGCGCCACACCGAGACCGACACCACCTACGACAGCCAGGGCCGGGTCTCCACGGTCGACGCGCACGGCGATGTGAGCGTGGCCGCGCAGGAGAAGTGCGCCACCACGACCTACGCGACGCCGCCCTCTCGCAACGCGATGGCCCTCGCCTACCCCGACCAAGTCACCTCCGTCAGCGGGCCGTGCGGCACCGCACCCAGCGCCACCACACTGTTGGCGGACAAGAAGATCTACTACGACGGCGACGGCAGCCTCACCAACCTGGGAACCTTCGGGCAGCTCGACCAGACCGGCAGCACCGCCATCGGCCAGGTCAGCGCCGTCCGCACGGCCACCGGCTACAACGGAACCACCGAGACCTGGCAGACCAACTCGGCGACGAAGTACGACGGCGCCGGCCGGATCACCGACGCACTGGATGCCACAGGCCAGAACACCCACACAGCCTTCACCCCGTCCTGGACCTCCGCAGGCGGCAACACCAACCCGACCAGCATCACCACCACCAACTCCCAGAACTGGAAGATCACCTCCACCCTCGACGCGCTGCGCGGGCTGCCCACCGAAAACATCGACGCCAACAGCCGCAAGACCGACATCACCTACGACGCCCTAGGCCGCCGCACCGCCGTCTGGCTGCCCGGCCGGGACAAAGCTGCCGGCAAGAGCGCGGACAGGACGTTCGAGTACTCGATCAACCCCGGCGCGGTCGCCGCCCCCGGCGGCACCATCACCTCCCCCGGTGACCCGTCGTCCATCACCACGAAAACACTGCGCGAGGACGGCACGTACAGTTCCTCGATCACCATCTACGACGGGATGCTCCAGCCGCGGCAGACGCAGTCCACCGCCCAGGGCGACTTCAATGTCGGACGGATCATCTCGGACTCCTTCTACGACTCGCACGGCTGGCCGACCGCTTCGTTCGCCCCGTACTCCGAGCCGAACAACAATCCGTCCACCACGCTGTACGCCGCCAACGAGAACCAGATCCCCTCGGAAACCACGACCGCCTACGACGGCCAGGGGCGTCCGGTAACCAGCACGCTGTGGCACCAGGCGATCCAGCAGTGGCACACCACCACCAGCTACCCCGGCGCCGACGAGACCGACACCACCGCCCCCGCCGGCGGCCGCTCCACCGCGACCTACACCAATGCCCTCGGGCAGACCACCAGCACGGTGGTCAAGAACACCGGCTCCATGGTCGTCCTCCGCAGCGGTGCGGTCATCCCGTCCGGCACGTCGCTCACCTCCGACAGCGTGCGCCTGACCATGCAGGCCGACGGCAATCTGGTGCTGTCCTCTCTGGCGACCGGCAAGTCCCTGTGGTCCAGTGGCACCTCTGGGAATCCGGGGGCGTGGGCTACCTTCCAGTCCGGCAACCTGATTGTCTACGACGCCGGCGCCACCAAGAGCCTCTGGTCTTCCGGCACCTCCACCGGCACCGTCCTGCAGATCCAGAACGACGCCAACACGGTGATGTACGACAGCACCGGTGCCGCAATCTGGAAAACCAACACCTGGCATCTGGCCAGCGAAGCGGACACCGCCACCAAGTACACCTACACACCCGCCGGCCAGATCGACACCATCAAGGACAACGCCGGCGACACCTGGTCCTACAGCTACAACCTGCTGGGACAGAAGACCTCTCAGACCGACCCGAACACCGGCACCACCACGTACGACAAGTACGACGTCGTCGGCAATCTCCTGCAGATGACCGATCCGCGCGGCCAGATCCTGTCGTACACCTACGACTGGGACAACCGCCGCACCGCCGAGTACAACGGTCCCTGGTCCGCGACCCCCGACCCCGCCAAGGAACTCGCCTCCTGGCAGTACGACACCCTGGCCAAGGGCTACCCGACCTCGTCCACCCGCTATGTGGGCGGCACCTCGGGGGCGGCGTACAGCGAAGCGGTCACCGGCTACAACACCGCCTACCAGCCGACCGGCAGCACTCTCACCATCCCGGCCGCCGACGGCTTCGCCGCAGCCGGGCAGTCCACCGCACCCACCAGCGGCACTGTGACCTACACCCAGTCCTCCTTCTACACCCCGACCATCGGGCTGCTGTCCACGCTCCGCTACCAGGCCGACGGCAACCTGCCCGCCGAGGACGTCGGCTACGGCTACACCCAGAACGGCAACCTGGACGGCATCGGCGGCTTCATCACCTCGGCCAACACGCCCGACTACCTCGACACCACCGTCCACGATCCGTTCGGCCGTGTCCTACAGACCAACTACGGTCCGACCGGCAAGGAACTGGCGACATTCGCCCAGTACGACGCCACCACCGGGCGGGTTACCCAGACGTACAGCTTGCTCCAGACGTCCACCACCGCCCTGGACGTGACCAACTACCGCTACAACCAGGCCGGCGAGATCACCGCGATCGACGACCTGCAGAACAACACCACCCACGACACCCAGTGCTTCACCTACGACTCCTTCCAGCGCCTGACCGCCGCCTGGACGGACACCGCAGGCATCACCAACTCCTCCAGCGCCCCGGTCGGAGCCGTCGGCGGCTGCAACAACACCTCCGTACAGACCACCACCACAGCACCGATCACGACCACGACGGTCGGCGGCCCGGCCCCGTACTGGCAGACCTACACCTACGACCTGCTCGGCGACCGCACGGCCATGGTCGACCACGACCCCACCGGCAACGCGCTCAACGACACCACCCAGACCACTACCTACACCGGCACCGACGGCACCACCACCGCCGCGCTGCCCAACCAGTCCGGCACCACCACCAGCAGCAATCCGACCACCGGCACCGCGACCTGGACCCCCAACTACACCGACACCGGCTACACACCGAACAAGAACGCCGGCAACACGATGAGCCGGAAGGTCTCCACCACCGGCCCGCTCATCTCGGTGCTGACCACCAGCACCGGAAAGAAGCTGTGCGTCGACGACGCCTCTTCGTCCACCACAGACGGCAACAAGATCCAGATCTACACTTGCAACGGCAGCAACGCCCAGAACTGGACGGTAGGCACGGACGGCACCATCCGCGGCATCGGCGGCAAGTGCCTGGACGTCACCAGCAGCGGCACCGCCAACGGCACCAAGATCGACCTGAACACCTGCAACGGCACCGGTGCCCAGCAGTGGAAGGCCGCGGCCAACGGCTCGCTGGTCAACCCCCAGTCCGGCAAGTGCCTGGACGACCCGTCCAGCTCCACCACAACCGGCACCCAATTGCAGATCTGGACCTGCAACGGAACCCAGGCCCAGGCTTGGAACCCCGTCGCCTCCGGAAGCAAGATCCCCGCGGGCCAGACCCAGACCCTCACCTACGACCCTGAAGGCCGCACCGCAACCGTCACGACCCCTTCGGGCACTACCGACAACACGAGCAAGTACCTCTACGACGCTGACGGCAACTTGCTGGAGCAGACCAGCAGCAGCGGCGGCACCGACAAGACCCGCATCCTGTACCTGTTCGGAGGCACCGAACAGATCACCCTCAACGTCTCCGCCAAGACCTGGACCGGCCTGCGCTACTACTCCGGCCCTGACGGTACGACGATCACCCGCTCCAGCACCGGCACCGTCAGCTACCAGGTCGCCAACCTCCAAGGCACCGCCACCACCGCGATCGACGCGAGCTCCCTGGCGATCACCCGCCGCTACTACGACCCCTACGGCAGTCCCCGCGGGGCCAACCCCACCACCTGGGTAGCCGCCGACGAGAACCACGGCTTCCTGGGCAAACCCACCGACACCACCACGGGTCTCGACCTCCTCGGCGCCCGTAATTACGACCCCACGCTGGGCCGCTTCCTCAGTCCCGACCCGGTCTTTGAAGCGGGCGACCCCAACCAGATGGGCGGCTACAGTTATGCCGCCGACAACCCTTCGACGGGCTCCGACCCGTCGGGCCTGTGCCCCAAGGACATCTGCGACGGATACGGGCAGAATACCGGCACGCCCAACAACCCTCCCTCCAGCGGTGGCGGCGGTGGCTCAAGCAGCACTGACACGTCGAGCGGGGGCGGTGGTACGACGGGAACTTCCCCGGGCAACCCCTACGCCTGCGGCCGGTTCGGGCAGTGCGGCCCGACAGTCAACTACAAGCACGACCCCGCGAAGATCTTCGTCAAGATCGTCATCGAGCCTCTCTGGGATTTCGCCCTCTGCGGAGCCGGAACTTTCGAGTTTTTTGGGGATATGGGAGGAGGAAATCCACACCAGGACGCATGCGACGTGGCCGGCGGCGTCGTCTCGAGCGGAGGGATCCTCGAAGGCGGCGGCGCGGCGGGGGTCGAGAACGGCCTGGCGGGCAGCGTCGAAAGAGGGGCCGAAGGCGCGGCCGGGGGTGACGCAGCCGCCGCGGCCAGCGCGCGTACCGAAGCTGTGAACGACGCTGCCGCCGACGAGGCCGACATCGTCGCGGCGAAGCGAGCCAATGCGCAGGAACATGCCAAAGAAGCAGACGCCTCGGCCACCAAGCCCGATAAGCCCTCATCCGGTACATCGGGTAGTAAGTCCCCGAGCGGCTGCAGTTTCTCCCCTGACACTCCGGTCCTGATGGAGAACGGCAAGACCAAGCCGATCGGCGAGATTAAAGCCGGCGACAAGGTCGAAGCAGCCAACCCCGAGACCGGCAAGCACCAAGGTGCCCGCACCGTCCAGCATGTGTGGATCAACCACGACCATGACCTGCTCGACGTCACCATCCGCGCCAAGGGCGGCCACACAGCCACCCTCCACACCACGTCGAACCACCCGTTTTGGGACGACACCACGCACACCTGGGTACCCGCTGGCAAACTCCACCACGGCGACGCCGTCAACACCGCCACGAACGCGCACACCTACGTCGTCACTACCCACACCACACCCGGCGCCGCAAACCGCTGGAACCTCACCGTCCAGCAAGCCCACACGTACTATGTGCTGACGGGCGGCACACCTATCTTGGTGCACAATACTTGTGGGCCAGTCGACGTGACTGTTAGCTGGAAGCCGGGAATGCCCAAGAGCCAGTTCAATCTGAAGGCATCCGCATTGCGGGATCTCAGCGACAGCGGGGTTCTCTATAAGGCGCCGAACCCGGTGGCGCGAGACAGTTCGATTACAAATAACTATAAAGCGAACCTCATTGCTCGGGTATTCGATCAGTTTGGCGCGACAAACCCAGAATTTGCGGCAAGTCTGAGAACTCGGATCTTGACGCAGATGAACCCAGATCACATTTGGGAGTTGCAGTTGGGTGGGCCAGACGACGTGAGTAATCTCCATATTTTGGACGCGTATACGAATCAGGGTATCGGCCGTCAAATATGGGGACAGATTCGAAATCTGCCGGACTATACACCTATCCGCATCAATATCCTGGGGCCCCCATGATCTCAGTTGAAATTCGGCAAGCCGTGGTAGCGGCGCGGGCAACGGTGCAGCTAGAGCAGGAATGGTCGATGATGAACTCTGTCCCGAAGGGGGGGACTGTCCCCTCCGGGATGGAGGCTCCCGCCGAGTACCTTGAGCTGCTTTCTGCTGCTAATGGTGGAATCTTCGGTCGAATCGTTGTCTTTGACGCTAAGACCGTCGGAAAGATGCAGTTCTACGCTGATGAGATTGAAGGTGCCCCCGTTCTCCTTGGTCGCGAGTCGTGGTTTTGCTTTGGGAAAGTCAATGAAGACCCGCTTTTCATCAATCGGAAAGACGGGTCCGTCTGGGGCTTTCCGGACATGGGAATCATCTGGTGGCAGAGCGATACGTTCGAGCGTCTGGCGGATAGTCTTAATGGCTTTCTCGCGGAGTACGTCTTCGGTCGCGGCTATCGATCTCTTTCGGGTGCCCCAGAGGATGATCAGTGGTGGCGCTTGCTGATGCGTATGGAAAGCGCTGAATAGGTAGGTAGAGGCCCACCGGAAGTGGTTCCGGTAGGGCCTCTGGGGTCTCTGACGGCAGTAGTTGACGGCAACGTCAGCGGACAGGTGCTGCGCAAAGCGGCGGGTCGTCGCCGTCGTCCGGCTCGGTGGTGACCTGGGCAGGGTATGGAGGGCGTCGCTGAGGAGATCGATGGCCTGACGCTGGGGGCGGAGGCGGACGTGGGCGTACACCATCGCGGTGACGCCGATGTGGGCGTGACCAACAGCTCCTTGATGACGACAGTTCGAGGCCCTGTTCCAGGAGCAACGTCGCTGTCGAGTGACGGAGGTCGTGGAGCCGGATCGCGCGCAGGCTGGCTCGGCGGAGCAGGGCGTTGAAGTGCCGTGTGAGAGTGCCGGGCTCGATCGTGGAAGCGGATTGACCGATCGCGGAGAGGGGCGGAGAGCCGGCGACGGTGGTGTCATACTGTCCGGCGAAGATCTTTCACCGGGGATGAGCAAACATGTGGATCGAGCTGGTCAGCTCCCTGCCGGGCCCGACGACCTTTCAGCCCCCGGCCTCCGAGCAGTCCCTGCAGAGATGTGCCACCGCCCTCGGCCACGAACTGCCCGCTGACCTCGCTGCACTCCTCCGCGAGAGCGACGGTATCGAGGGTGAATATGGGGCGGGGCTCGTCTGGTCCGCCGAGCAGATCGCCTCGGAGAACCTCACTCTGCGCACGGAGACGGAGTTCGCGTCCCTCTATATGCCCTTCGACCCTCTGCTCTTCTTCGCGGACGCCGGAAACGGAGACTTGTTCGCCCTTCTGCCCAGCCTTCGCCGACCCGACGTCTTCGTATGGGATCACGAAACCGACAGCCGCACCTGGGTCGCTCCGAGCCTCGCCAAGTACCTCGAATGGTGTCAGACAGGGCATATCAAGCTCTAGCCTCGATCTTGCATGAGGGTCCGTCAGCTTGTTGATGGACCCCCTTGTGCTCGTTCGGAGTGGAGATTTCTGCTTGCGGGCAGGCTGATGGCCCGGCTGTCGCGCGGTTTGGGCGCCGGGTTCCACGGCTCCGGGACGTGCTGATTCGTAGGGACGGGACGCTGTTGGTCAGCCGGGGTTCGGAAGGGCATCGAGTCGGACGAGCGCGCGGCTGATCACAAGGGCCCAGGTCCAGTGCTTCGCGAGGCGGAGAATGCGGCGGCGGCCGGTGGTGACCAGCTGGGCGGCGGCGGAGAACAGCCGCAGTCGCAGGCGGCGGGGTTCCCAGAGCCGGGCGGGGCCGGTGAGGGCGAGCATCGGCATCCAGGCCAGCAGGTCGAGGGCGATCTGGATGATCTCCGGCCAGATCTGGTTCTGCGTGGCGTCATGCAGGGGCAGGTTGCGCAGGCCAGTGGCGCGGGCGGCGCGGATGCGGTCCTCGGCCCGTGCGCGCTGGCGGTGTCGCAGTTCCAGCTCGGCGATCGGGGTGTTCTTGGTGTTGGTGGCGAAGCAGGTCAGCCGCATGCCGTCGGCGTCGGTGAGCCACAGCTGGGCGCCCGGATGGGGGCGTTCCTTGCGGACGATCAGCCGTATCCCCTTGGGCCAGCCGGTCAGACAGTCGCTGCCGGCGTCGATCTCGGCGACCCAGGCGCCGTCGCGGATCTCGCCGTCCGGCTCGACGGCCGGTGTCCACGCCGACGCAGGGATCTTCAAGACGGCCTGGTGGATGGCGTCGGTGATGGTCATGCCGACGAAATACGACAGCCACCTTCCGCGGGCTGCGAGCCAGGCCACGAACTCATGGGTGCCGCCGCCGGAGTCGCAGCGGATGAGCGTGTGCCGTCCGCGCCGGTACCTTTTGGGTAGCTGTGGCGGCGGCCAGCGAGATACTGAGACCTGACGGCGAGAAGCAACACGATCGACTCGGGGTTCACCGGTGGCGGCTGTCCGCCTCCGCCTGGATCAGCATCCGCTTGAGTAGGGCGCTGAGTGCGTCCTGCTCTGCCGGGTCGAGCGGGGCGACCATCGAGTCCTCCGCCTGCCCGCGCAGCTCCATCGCGGCCAGCCAGCGGGTGCGCCCCGCCTCGGTGAGCTCCACGTCCACCCGGCGTCGGTCCTGACTGCTGCGCACACGCCGCACCAGCCCTGACTGTTCCAGGGTGTCCAGGCGGCCTGTCATGCCAGCAGGTGAGAGCATGAGTTCAGCCGCTAGCTCGGAGGGGGTGGCCCGCCCCGGGGCCTCGCGCGCGGCGAGCCGGTGCAGCGTGGCGAACTCGAACTCCTGCAGGCCAACCTCGGCCAGGGCGCGGTCTTTGGCTTGGCCGACATGCTTGGCCAGGAACTGAATGCGGGTGATGATCCCCTCCACCCGCGCGTCGAACGGGGCCTTGCCGCGCCAGCGCGCAAGGTGCACGTCGACGGAGTCGTCACCTTCTGCGGGCCGCTCCCGGCCCTGACTCTCGGTGTCCATGCCTCCAGTATGCTACGCCAACTTATATTTCGTTGCAAAATGATTAGCTGACGAAATACTATGTGCGCATGACGCAACCCATGCGCCGACTGCTGGTCGGCCGTACCTGCGCGGCGCTGGCCACCGCGCTGATACCCACCACGCTCACGCTCGCGCTGCTTCGAGGACACGCCGCAGGCTCGACGGGTTCGGCAGGGGATCTGGGCCTGGTGCTGGCATGCGAACTGCTGCCCATGCTGGTGCTGCTGCCGGTCGCCGGCGTGCTGGCGGACCGCTTCCCGCCACAGCGGGTCGTGCTCGCTGCCGATCTGCTCAGGGGCGCGGCGCAGACCGCGATCGGCGCGGAGCTGCTCTGCGGCCTGGTCCGGGTGCCTGACCTCGCCGTGCTCGCCGCGGTCACCGGCGCCGCGGTTGCCTTCGGCACCCCAGCGGTCCGCACCCTGGTCGCGGCGACCGTCGACGCCGACCAGCGGCTGCGGCTGAACTCGCGGCTGGACGTCGCCACCGGCCTGGCCCAGACCGCCGGTCCTGCTACGGCGGGCGGCATGATGCTGATGCTCGGCGCCGGCTGGTCCTCGCTACTGACCGGCGCGCTCTTCATCGGCTCTGCGACCACCCTGGGCGGCCTGCACACCCGCCGGGCCACCAGGCCGGCCGACGGCGGCCACGCGGGGTTCGGGGCGCAGTTGCGCGAAGGCTGGACCGAGACCCGGCGCCACCGCTGGTTCCTCACCAATGTGCTGGGCCATGGAGTATGGCATCTGGCGGCTGGCTTCCTGCTCACCCTGGGACCGCTGATCGCTGTCCGGAGCATGGGCGGTGACGGCGCGTGGGTCCTGGTGGCCCAGCTGGGGACCGTCGGCATGCTGGTCGGTGCCTTTGCCGCAGGACGGCTGCCGATGCGCCGCCCGCTGGTCGGCGTGGCCGTGGGCGCGGCCGTCTTCGCACTGCCGCTGGCGGCCTTCGGGCTGGGACTGGCGCTGCCTTGGGTGGCGTCTGCGTACTTCCTGGCGATGTTCGGGCTAGGAGTGCTCAGCCCGCTGTGGGAGACCGCCATCCAGCACCGCATCCCGCAGGAGGTGCTCGGGCGGGTAGGCTCCTTCGACGCGCTGATCTCGTTTGCCGCCCGCCCGTTGGGCCTGGCCGTGGCCGTTCCGGTTGCCACCCTCCTCGGCACCTCGGCACCACTATTGGCAGGTGCGGTGCTCGTGGCAGCAACGAACCTGGCCGTGCTGCTGCTGCCCGAGGCATGGGAGCACCCGGAGCCGGTCACGGCACGGGGCGATGCCAGGCGCGAACCTGTGGCCGCGGCGGGCCAGGGTCAGTCGGAGGCCGGCTGCAGGGCGGCGGACGGCAGGTAGCCGGAGGAATGCAGACCCGGTGTCGGCCCGTGCCGTTGCCTGACTGGCTGTCGTCGTGCCCATCTTGAGGGCCACGACGGGGTCCCGATGGGGTGATCGTGGCAACTGCCGTGCATAAGAACAGGGCGTCTTGGTGGCTCGAAGGGTGTCTACGCCAACAAGCTGTCCAGGAGGCCCTGTTGCCGCGGTTCTACGGCATGGTGGGAGCGGAGTCCACATCGGTCACTCTCGCGTGTGACTGCCTGGCGCACAGGTTCGGGAACGCTGGCGACCACGGGGCGCGCCAACGCCGCTACCCGTCCGACATGTCGGACGCCGAGTGGGCGGTGGTCAGGCCGCTGCTGCCGGTGCCGGGCTGGCTGCGGGGCCGCCCCGCACCGCTGTCCAACCACGCCAGCTCGGCCATGG
This sequence comes from Streptomyces sp. NPDC107546, assembly GCF_055639175.1. Lineage (NCBI taxonomy): Bacteria > Bacillati > Actinomycetota > Actinomycetes > Kitasatosporales > Streptomycetaceae > Streptomyces > Streptomyces sp. NPDC107546. The sequence goes on from NZ_JBVKBA010000049.1 coordinate 22,331, forward strand.
CCGGGTCCAACAGCGCGTCGGCGACGGCCACCACTTCGGGGAAGACGACCGCGTCCCGCCCCACGATCCGCCACCGCTCCAGATCACCCCCGGCGTCACCACCCGCGACCTGGTGCAGCCGCCGCGGCCACACCCTCTCCCGCTCCCAGCGGAAAGCCTGCTCCCACCACCGGGCCACCACCGCATGCGACAGGGCGAACACCCTTGCCGGCTCGGCCCCGGCCCGCACCGCCCGCCGCGCCACCCCGGTCCACCACCGCTGCGCCTGGACCACCTCCGGCAAATCCCGCAGGTCGAGGTACTCGAGGGGCTGGTCGGCGTCCGCATCCTGCAACCACCGCCCGTGCCGGACACACACCCGGGACCAGAGCGGCGCGTATCGCACCACCCGCACGGCCGTCCCGGCACGCCGGGCCGCGCACAGGCGGCAGCCGAACGCCACCGGCCCGGCGACCGCGCCGCCGATCCGCCACGCCGCCGCTGGCACTCCGTCTTCTTCGGCGGGCAGCTTGGCGTCCTCCTGTTCCCAGGACGGCAACGCCCGCGACAGCACGTCTTCCTTGACGCCGCACAGGCCTGCCAGGAGCTGCCGTCCGGCCGCATTCAGCAGCACCTCGGCGTCGGCCCGCGCACCCCCGCCGTCGTGCCCAGGTTGGTAGTTGCGCCAGTGCCAGCAGGATCGCAACGCCTTTGCTTCCATCCCGTAGCGGCTCGCGGTGCGGCAGATCAGCGACGAGGTTGTCTCTCCCTGCAGGGGAGCGGTCCGCAGTAGGCCAAGGTGATGGGTCACTTCACCACGTTCTCTTCCTTGCCGTCCAAGGGGCACGGCGTCGTAGGCGGGTCGCCCGGGCCGCGCGCCGATCCCTGGACGTGGTGCTGCGCCTGGCCGGCCGCCGCCGGCCCGTCCGGAGAGCCGGGTGGCCCTGGCGGCGGGGTGGACGCTTGGTCTGGCGGTGGCGTGCGCCGTGTCCCTGCTGGCCCAGGACCGTGACTGGATCCTCGCGGTCGAACTCCTGCGGGCCACCGCGGTCGACGCCGAACACCCCGCCGCCCGCTACAGCCGTGACGCCCCGGCCGAGCGCGCCCGCGCCGCCGTGCACGGGTTCGAGTCATTGCGGGAGAGCGTCCAACGGGCGCGTGCTGGGGGCATGATGGTCCTGCTCGGCGAGCGGGTGCGAGAGCAGAGGGCCCCGGGCCGGAAGGAGGCCCGGGGCCGTGCACATGACCGGTCAGATCTGCAGAATCAGCGCCTCCACTTGCCCGAGCGTGGTCACGCTGGCCTGTGCGGCCTCCCGGGCCTTCGTCAGCTTCTCCATCCACTCGATCCGCTGCTCGGCTGGCAGCGCTTCCTCGCCGAGCTGGGCGCGCAGTCGGCGTGCTTCCTCGAAGTCCGTCATCAGGGTGTGGGCTGAGTCGACCGCGCGTTGGTAGCTGCCTCCGACCAACTCGACGCGGGCAGGCAGTTCCCGACGCAAGGTGGTCAGCCGCTCGCGGGGGTCGGGCGGCGCCTCGCCGTGAGATGTGGTGCTGCTGGCCGGATCGCTCTCCGAGACCGGGACGCCGGTGCCCGGACCGCTGCTGCCAGCGGGATCCTGTACCGGGCGGCCGAGTTCCACCGGGAACGTCTCGTCGAACCAGTCCTTGTCGGCGACGTACGGGGTCGGCCGTCCCTCGGTGTCCGGGACGATCACCATCCCGGCTGTGATCGTGGTCTGTTCCTCCTCGTCCCGGTGGCGCTCGCCGTAGCAGACCAGACGGCAGCCGTCTTCTGCGATGGGTGGCTGTGTGGCGTCCGGGTGCTCCAGGACGGACTTCGCGAACGCGAGGAGGAGGGCCCGGCTGACGGCCGGGCTCTTCGAGGTGTACGCCAGGGTCAGGGAAGCGAGGACGCTGCTGGGGGTCCGGCGCACTCCCTTGCGGCTCTCACTCGCTTCGCTTCCCTGGCCGGGCGTGATGAGAGGCTCCGGGGCGTGCATGAGCGCCGGCGCCATCCGTCGGACTAGAGCGGCCCACGCTGTGGCATCGCCGGCTTCCGCTCCGATGAGTAGTTCCTTGAGCGACCTGGGGTCCTGTCCGGATCCCTTCTTGGTCTCCTCGACGCCGAACAGCCCCAGCGCGGACAGGATGTTGCCGCGGTGCAAGAACAACTGGGCGACCGCCGCCGACCACAGACGCGTGCGTGCGCCGGCGGTCTTCGCGGTGACCTGACTCCACGCCGACTCCTGGAGCGTCCCCTTCACGATCGGCCAGAACCGCCCCGTGTCGCGGATGGTGCGCCTGCCCGTCCCCTGCGCAGGAGCCGGGGGAATGTCCGGGAACACGAGCGCGGTGATCGCCCGCACGGCGATATCGCGCAGGACAACCGGGGAAACCTCGTCGCCTGCGGGGACGAGTGGCTCCAGCGGGTCGAGCGGCCCGTTGGCGGTCAGGGCATCGCGTACTCCAAGCAGATCGAGGAGATCCGCGCCCCGCGCACTGGGGAACGCGTCGGCAAGTGCGGCCGCGAGGAGGGACTGCCTCGCGTAGGAGTCGACGAGCGTCGCGAACAGGGCGACCAAGCGGGCGTCCTCGTCGTAGGGCTGGATGCCGCGCAGGTGATCGTTGACGTTCAGCGCCCGCAGGACATGTTCCAGCGCCGCCGGCTTGTTGCAGCCGATGACGATCTCCGTGGAGACCGTGGCGATCTTCCCTGCCCGGACCGAGGGGTCCTCCAGGCTCGTCTGCGGTTGGGCGCCAGCCTCGTTGAGCCGGGCGGAGATCCGGTTCAGGACTTCCCGCAGGCCGAGCAGCCGCAGCGCGGGGTCACTCTTCTCCTTCGGCAGAGACAGGAGGGACTGAGGCATGCCCGTGACCAGGTGCTCCGGGCGCACACCGAAGATGTCGAGGCGCGCGAGCGCCCTGTTGTTGGCGGTCACGGCGGCCATGCGCCAGATTCGGGACACCGTCCCGTCAGGGTTGGTGATCTGCCACTGCTGAAGGACGTTCATGCCCTTGGAGAGCTGGCCGGCGTCCACGAGGGACTCGACCAGGTCGTAGCCGCGGGTCTTCCCGGCGCGCTGCAGGCTGTCGGCGGCGTACCGCTGAACGTGGACGGCCACCTCGTACGGCTGCTCGGCGAGCGTGAGCGCCGCCTTCGCCTCGCCGTCCTCTTCCGCCGCTCGGACCACCGGCCGGGGCCGCCGGTTGCCCAGAGCGGCAAGCAGCGCCTGGCGCTCCCTTTCGAGTTCCTTGACGCGCCGGACGGCGTCCAGGTGCTTCTGCGTGGCTGCCGCGAGAGCTTCAGCTGTGTACGTCTCATTACCGGGCGCGCGGCGACGGGCCTCCCGCTCTTTCTCGGCGCTCTTCACAGCCTTCTCGGCGTCCCGCAGCGTGATCTCGGCGGTGACGAGTTCCTTGACGCGCTGAGTGGCCTCCGGGCTCGGAGGCGTCCAGCAGCTGACGGTGCGGTCATTGAGATCCCACGGGACCACCGCGGCACCGTGCACGTCGCACATCAGCAGGAGAACCTTGTCGGTACCAGCCTGCACTACCCGATAGGCGGTGGGCTTGAGCACCTTCCTGCTGCGCAGCGACGCCACGAGGTTCTTGATCTCGGTGTCCGGGAGAGCGGAGGCGAGACCCTCGATGATCGCCTGCCGGGGAGGCGGTACGACCTCCTGGTCCTCGCACGTGTTCTCGATGGCGTCCGCCAGACGCTGAGCCCAGGTGTCGGTACCGATGTACGGGTAGATGCCATCAGGTCGTTTCGCGACCATGGTGTCGTCCTTCCACCCGGACGTGCCGGGCGAATGCAGAGGCTCCCGTATCTCGGGAGCGTGACACGCGCCCGAGCGCCGAAGCCTCGTGCCAGCGAGGTGCAATCGACACCCGTGATGGGTCTCGGCGGTCCCCGCCCCGTACGGTCCAACTGCCAACGTCCGAAGAGGATCAGCCCGAACAGTGCTTCGTGTGGCACCCGGGCGTCTCGCGGCTTGTTCCTGCTCCGCCGTCGGCGGCATGAGGCGGACGTCAGTGATGGGCCACCGACGTGCACCACGAAATCTGCCACGCCTGCTGGCGCAGGAATGAACCGTCGCGAAGGCATTCACCCGATCAAGTGAACGATTGCCAACAGGTCTGGTATAGAAGCGAGTTGATGTATATGCGCCCAGGCTCTCCGACTGCTGTGAAGCGGACCTTCAGCCTCCGGCTGCGAGGTCGGCGGCTGATCTCCGCTGCTCGGCCGCGCAATCTGGTCCTCGAGGCGCGGCGGCGAGGCGGAGGCGCGGGAGCTGGCCAGCTGGTCGGATCCGCGCGCCGAGGCACTTCATCCGCTCCAGCCCGGCTGCGGCCTGGCCGGAGTCCGGCCCTGCTCCGTACGACACCGCGTCGTCCCAGGCCGGGCGGTGGCGGGGTGGCCGTGCTGGCCGGCGGCCCATTGGGCGCGCACGCTCCCAGTGACGGGCGGGACGGGCACGTAGCGGTGGAGGCGTTCGTAGGCGGTCAGCTTGGCGGCGAGGCGTTCGGGGCCCATGGGTCTGGTCGACTTCCACGAACGCCCGCAGCATCGACCAGTCGTCGCCAACGATGGAACCGGTTCGGTAGTACAGGAGGGCGTCGGGGATGACGGCCTCGCCGCTCCCGACCGGGTGGTGTACCTCGGGGATCCAGTCCAGCGGCCGGCACAGCTCGCCGCGGCGGCGGGCGTCCTCGAGGAAGACGAGCGCGGTCTCGGTCACGGTCAGCGTGTGACCGGCCTTCAGCCGGACGGCGGTCGGATCGGACACGGTCCTGGAAGGCCGGCGCCCGCGCAGCTGGGACCACTCGGAGGCGAGCCGCACGGCGTACAGGGTGGGGAACCACGCCCGTGTCCGTCCGGCCTGCGGGAGGGTGATGCGGTCGACCAGCCCCTCAACGCGCAGTCTGGCCAGCCATCGCCGGGTCTGCTCGATGCGCACCTCGGGGGCGATCACCCGGTGCATCTGCTCGGTGGTGGCTATCCGGTACTGCGTCAGCACGGCCAGCGCCAGCCGGTCCCCGCTGCCCACGTCCACGCCGATCATCACGGATCCGCTCGCTTCCCGTCCGGTGCGGCCCCGGCCTGCCCGGCGCCGCGCGTACCGGTCACAGCAGCATCCGGCCCCGACCAGACCATCGACCACGAAGGCCCGACCACGGCCACGAAGGGACAACGCCTCCGTGCACCAGGCCCACATCCCCGCCGGCAACCAGGCCGACAACCGCCCGGACCCTCTGCCGTGCCTGTCCCCGGATCCGCAGGTCACCACGCTGACCCTGCCGTGGTCGGGAGGCCGACATCCCCTCTACGCCCCCGAGTCCATGCCCCATAGCAGGAAGGAGAGAGAAGTGGGTGGGTGGGACAGGTACCGGGCGGCGGGCGAGGGGATCGGGCGCCACCGGTGTTGCTCGCGCGTGACGGCGGGGCCGCGCGCGACGCACGGCGGACAGGCCGCCCGGCGGGAAGCCAGCTGGTGCGCCCAGCCCTTGCCTATGAGGCGGATTCGTCGGTGCGTTCGGGTTCAGGCTGCGGCCACTGGTCCGGGTCGATGCGGTGGGCGAGTGCGGGCCAGTCGGCGATGTTCTGCTTGGCCAGGGAACGCATCCCGGGATGCCTGCCGAGCTGTGCGGCTAGAGCCGTGCCTGAGGGCAAGCCGGCCTCGATGAGGAGCCGGAGCGTGATGACGGCCTCGGTCAGGTACAGCGCGCCCGCGAGCGCCCCGGGATCTTCGTGGACTTCATCGGGGGTCGTGAAGCCGTGGCTCAGTGCGTTGCGGATGCGGGTCGTCACGAAGGCCCACGGTGCGACCGTGCCGGTGAAGAGCCACTCGCATACCTCAGGTCCGAGCTCTTCGGCCAGGGCCAGGAGACGCTTCTCCAGGGTGATGTCAGCGAACACTTTGACCGCGGCGTACACATTGCGGCGCTCTGCAGCGTTGAACCCTCCTGAATCCTTGAGGGCGTCGCGCACGCGTTGCGCAAGGGGGTGTTCAGTTGGTTCGTCGTGCAGAGCGCGATGGAGCGTCTCGGCTGCGTTGACGACATCCAGGAGCTGCAGTTGCAGGGACCCGGACCGTCGGCGGGGCTCTACTGCGTCCAGCGGCACAGAACAGCTGCGGGCCACCTCCAGCCACGCCGGGATGAACGAGGCCAAGCCGTCCAGGGACGGAGACAGCGGCAGCGGGGCATGCAACGACGGCAGAGGCTCTTCGGGTGTCTCGCCGTTCTGAGGGTCGACAGCGAAGAAGCGCGGCCGCCCGTCTTCCGTGAGGAGATCTTCAGGCGCGACACGCAGGTTGAATACGCTGACCGGCTCGTTGACCCCGATGGCGACCAGGGCCCGCATGGGGCCCACGATCTCCTTCTCCACCTCATCCAGGGTGAAGCCTGAATTCCTGTCGGCCCTGACCACCACGCGCTCACGCAAGGATCTCACCCGACGGCCGAAGTGGCGGGTTTCTCGGACACCGATGCCGATCGTTCCGTCGTCCAGGGCAATGGCCACGTCGTCGGGCACGGTGTAGGCCCAAGATCCAGATCGCGCCTGCGGGCCACGCAGTCCGCTCGGAGGCCACCAAGCCGGCAGGCCGGTAATCTCGAATTCCGCTGCGCGGAAGCGAGTGGACTCGGTGATCTCACCCCCGCGAATTAGCTGCCCGACGCGCCATGCCATGGTCCACTGGTCGCTGGCAGCGTGAGTCGCGCTGGGGTCCGGTCCCCGCACGTCATCGTCCAGGTAACACTTCAAGAGGGTGTATGGGACACCCCGGCAGGATCCCCAGATCGTGTGTGGTGGGACAAGGTGGAGGCCGTCCCCGCCGCCTGCGTTCACCATCAGGGTGCCGATGAGGCTCAGGCGCCATCCGTCCTCGGTGCGCGTCAAAGACCCCGGCACCCGCAGGTCGGGCGTATCCGGAGTCCACCACGCGCCATGGTGCTCTTCACCCACGTTCCCCCCTTTAAAGATTCATGCGCAGGACACGCCTACCTTCCCACTGGTGTACACGCGTCGCGGCATAGACAGCAGTGTGTCCGGCGCAAAGGTCTTGCCCGCAGTGATGGAAACCGAAGACGCTGAGGCGGCCCTGAGGACCAGAATCCCTCTTGGACGCAGTCCTCTCACAGCAAGGAGCGCCGACATCAGCAAGCCGGTCTCGCCTCAGAGCATGAAGAACCTGGCCTTCATCAGGTTGCTGCACCGCCAGGGCATCGAGCAGTCGCTCCTTCCCGAGCCGCTTTCCTTCACCTCGGTGCTGACCTTCCACGACGCCGTGGAACTGTTCCTCATCGTCACCGCCGAACACCTGGGTGCCGTGCTGAAGGACCGAGACCCGTTCATCAAACGGTTCTTCGAGGGACTGCACCCGAGCAACTTTCCCGGCGGGCTGGACCTGCAGGGGCAGTACGGGATCAAGCGCCTGAACGACCTCCGCAACGGGTTCAAGCACACGGCCGGCTTCCCGGGCCCGAACGCCATCGCGGACGTGAAAGCCGACACCGCTCACTTCTTCCTGGAGAACACCCCCCGCGTTTTCGGCTTCGCCTTCGACGACATCGACCTGGCCGAAGTCGTCCAGCACGACCAGACCCGCACGCACCTCAAGACGGCCGCACAGCTCAACTCGGAGGGCAGCTTCCTGGAGGCCATGGGCACCCTGGCGATGGCGTTCCAAGAGCTCATGAACGACCAGACCAAAGACAGGCACGCGCCCCGGGGACGGTCTGCTTACAGCTTCGGCGAGCCGATGCCGAGCAATCCCCTCAGAGAAGACCAGGTCCGAGCGACCCTCTACCAGCCGGATCATGCCTCGCGCAGAGGGGTGCCTGCGCGAGGCGCGGAAACGCTCGCCAGGGAGTACACGAGGACACGCGACGTCACCCGGGCTCTGCAGGAAGGCATGCGCCTTCTGGCGTTGGGCGTGGACTTCCACCAGTACCAGCGCTTCACCCGACTCACCCCGGAGGTGGTCCGTTACATCAATTCGACGACACCCAGCTTCTCTGCAGAGCTCGGATACGCCCCCAACCAGGAAGAATTCGACTTCTGCCGCCAGTTCGTCATCACCGTGGCACTCCGCATCACCGAGATCAACGCACGGGCTGTCCCGCCGTCCTGGGCGTGACGGGGGCGGCCGGGAGGGCGCCATACCCGTCGGCCTTGAACCGCGGTGCCCTTCGAGACCCGACCGGGCCACGAGATCCAACCGTGCCGGACAGCCCGTTCCGCAACGCCAGCCCCCTCGGCCGGCGTTCGGACGGCCCGTCATCGTGGAATGGGAGAGCAGATGGACGTGGCGAGTCTTCGGGCACTGATCGACGAGACGGTCGTCGCTCGCTATCAGGTCTTCGGGCACAAGGACATTCCCGGCCTGTGCGCCAGCCTCAGCATGCCTGCGCCTCCGCCCAAGGTGGACCCTCACACCCATCGGGAGATCTCGAAGCACGAGCGCCTGGCTGTCAGCCTGGAGGCGTGCCGTGACGAAGATCTTCCGGTGATTGCGCGTGCGGTTCTGGCCAGTCAGCCCGTCAACGCAGATCAGCGCAATGCCCTCCAGGACGCGCTGTGGCAGGGCAGTGACTGTGTAGAGGTTCCCGGCAGGACTAGACGTGAGCTCGCAGCCTCATTGTCACTCGAGCACTACGTCCGTCATGCGGATCGGTTTCTCACGATGCTCGACTCTCTGTGGGTCTTGGACAACGATCCGATGGCCGCTTGGAACGGGGGTGCTAAGACCCTTCGCGCACAGATCACCCAGTATGTGATCAACAACGATGACTGGGACGCCGTGTCCCTCTTCGAGCAGCTGGGCTGCTTCCAGGCATCGCATCCGCGCTTCGCCCGCTTCCTGGAGGCGCTGGCAGCACCCTCAACAATCCCTGACGAGCCTGCGCAACGGCAGTTTGTCGAGGTAGCCAACGTGCACCTGCAGCGCGTCGGCGCTCGACTGCAAGAAGCCGGTGAAGAGGACGGCTATCCGCTCTTCGAACTGATCAGAGTCGGTGAGCCACCCTCGCGCCGACCGCGGCAGGTCATCTTCGCCACCCTCACGAAACCCGACATCAGGGTCAGCAGCGTGCTGGACGGCGACCTGGAGGTCATCGAACAGGCCGAGCGGGCCGACCAGGTCCTCGTCTACGACCGCGTCATCGGCAACGACGGTCTCCGCTGGCAAGACCTCCTGAACTGGTGGCAGGAAAAACGCGGCATCACGGACACCTCGCAGGCCCGCTCGTCGCTATTCGAACGCATGCGGGCCAGCATGCCGAAGGAATCAACCGGCCAGGACAACCTGTACTGGCTGTACTACAACATCCACCACCGCGAGCCCGACGATCTGCCGGCCCTGCTGCCCGAGGTATGGCTGCACTGGGACCACCAGACGATCAACCAGCGCCGTGAACGCGCACAACAGCACATCCGCATGGACTTCCTGCTGCTCATGCCGGGCCGCAGACGCGTAGTCCTTGAGGTCGACGGAAGCCAGCACTACACAGACAACCAGGGCAAGATGCCCAATCCCAGCAAATATGCCGCCACTATGGCGGGGGATCGCGAGCTGAAGTTCCTGGGCTACCAGGTCTACCGCTTCGGGCACAGCGAACTGGAGGACAGAGAGAGCGCGCGTCCCCTGGTCGCTGACTTCTTCAGCAGGCTGCTGAAGCCGGCGTGACGTCAGCCGGGCCACCGGCGGGATCACCACCGTGAAGGAGACACGGATGGGTGGGCTAGGCCCCGGACGGCGGGCGAGGGGATCGGGGCGCCGCTGGTGCTCCTCGCGCGCGACGGCGGGGCCGCGCGCGCCGCCGGAAGGACAAGCCACCCGGCCGGGCCATGCCGTCCTGGTGAAGACGGCCAAGGCCCTGCCGTGCAGCGGGACGACGGGTGCGTCACATGAAGTCGGGGTCGGGTTCCCAGTCCGGGTCCAGCTCTTCGTCATCGCGCAGCGACTGGGCTTTCATGTTCGCGAGGTCGAGTTCTGGCCCGGTCAGCGTGAGCTCGCAGACCCGACATCCGAAGTAGCGGGGGAAGAACCAGATGTCTCCGTAGTCGCCGCTCTTGTCCCGTCCGCTGATGAAGGCAGGACTTTCGCATGCCGGACACTGCGCGGGGATGTGGAGAAGCCATCGGCTGGGCAGAGGCGCTGCCGACAGACTGGCGACCAGGGCCGTCTTCTCGCTGTCGGACATCCTCTCTGTCCTCTTCGCGAAGGTCGCCTGCGCCCGCCGGATCTTCGCCGCGTAGCGCAATTTCAGCTCGGACGTCGTCTTCTCTACGAGGTCCTTGCACACGTCGTAATGGTTCTCCCAGAACCAGTCCGGCTCCTTCGCCAGATTGGGCAGCAGGGAATCGATGTACGCCACACCAGCTGCCAGCAGGTCCCTGCACTCGTCAGACGGCCGTCCCCATCCCATGTGAGTGATGCCGTTGCGGGCATCCCTCAACGCCGCCAGCTGCGCTGGCACCTGCCCCTTGCCCACCTGCGCGAGTCTCGTCACGGCCTCCGCGCCGCCGATGGTCCTCAGCCCGGCGCGCCCCGTCTCCACCTTGTCTTCCTGGCCGCCCAGTACCAGCAGGTCCTGTACGGAAGGCTTGGGGGTAGCCAACAACGTGAGAGTGACGGATGCCAGACACGCCTTGGCCAGGTGCTCGACAGCCACAGCCATGTGATGGACTGCGAAGTCCTGGTCAGCAGGCTCTTCGAGGTAGGCGTCGATAGCTGTCCGAGCCCATCGTTGTGCAGAGCTCACCAACTCGTCACGGATCTCATCCTGGTTCATCAAAGAACCGTAAGCGGAGATCCGGGCCACCGCATCGGACCGTCGGTCGGCCTGAACCATCGGCCGGTGCCACGGGACCATGGCCACCGGCTAGTCTCCACCGCATGGCACACACCCACTGGGCAGTTGAGTACCCGGTCGACCCGTCCGCTTCCCCCACCCCCGTCGGAGGCAAGCTGCTCATGAGCCTTGAGGCCGCTCTCGCCGATGCCCCTGTCGAAGAGTGGGCGTACGAAGTCGACGGCGAACCGGTTGAGGACTACCAGGAGTTCCAGAGGCGCCTGGACGAGGCGGCCAACGTCCGCGCGGGCGAGTTCGTCGCGCGCGTCAACGGCATCGTCGTGAGCTCTGCCTGACCCAGACGCTCCCGCCCACCTCTTCCAGCAGGCAGTCCTGCTGGTCATCCAGCGTTGTCAGTGGGCGCTGCTAAGGTCCGGCCAGTTTAGCGACTGGAGTGGGGTGGGCCCGTGTCCCTCGGCGACGAGATCCGATCCGACCTGGACAAGCTCGTGAAGAACCCCTGGAGTATCCGGGAAGGGCGGGTGGTCCCGGGAACGGACGATGTCAAGCTGTTCTCCAACGACGCTGTGAAGCTCGACGCCGTCTACCTCTACGCGGATCTGCTCGGGTCGACGAAGCTCGCCCGGGACTTCCGCCCCGAGACGACCGGCAAGGTGATCCGAGCTTCGCTCCGCGCAGCTTCGCTGATCATCAAGCAGCGGGGCGGTGAGATCCGGAGCTATGACGGGGACCGGGTCATGGGCATCTTCATCGGCGATTCCAAGAACTCCTCCGCCGCCAAGGCCGCCCTCCAGATCGACTGGGCGATGACCCACCTCGTCCAGCCCTCCTTGTACGCCCAGCTGCCGAACCTGCAGCGGGACGGGTACCAGCCGCGCATGTGCGTCGGGATCGCGTCCGGCCCGGCGTTCATCGCCCGTGCAGGCGTCCGGGACAGCAGCGACTTGGTGTCCATCGGCCGGGCCCCCAACGTTGCGGCCAAGCTCAGCGACATCCGGGAGGCTGGCAACTACAACTCCTACATCACGGCCGACGTCTACAAGATGCTCAACAAGGAGTCGAAGTACTCCGGGGGCACCGACATGTGGGAGGCAGTCACCCGCGTTGTGGGCGGCGAGAGCATGGTCATCTACCGGTCCAGCTACTGGTGGGCCGTCTAATCCGGAACAGGGGGCCGACAGCATTGAGCGATGAAAGCCACGCCCGGGAAACGGCATGGAAGATCCACGCGGAGCTCGGCAGCTGGACGGCGCGCGTGGACGCGAAGGCGTCCTTCGCACTGACGCTGGCTTCGGCGGCGATCGCAGGCATCATTGCACTGTCTGACAAGGATCACGCCCTCGCCAACCTGCACGGCTGGGCGCGCTTCTTCCTCTGGGCGGGCACCATCATGATCCTTCTTGGCGGCCTGAGTGCCATGTTGGTCGTCACACCGCGGCTGCGCGCCCGCAAGGCGCGCACCGAGGCGCCGACCAACTTCATCTACTTCGGTCACCTAATGCACCGAGAACCCGATGAACTCGCGAACGCCCTAAAGAACACCGATGTGCTGCCCGTCCTCAGCAGGCAGCTGATCATCACAAGCAAGATCATCTGGGCGAAGCACCGTCACGTCCAATGGTCCTTCGCGCTCTTCGCGGCAGGAGCCACCCTGGTGTTTCTCGCAGGCCTCATCGCCTAAGTATCGGAAGAGCACGAGACTCCCGGGCCCATCACGGCCCCGAGGGTCTCGTACGGTCCGACTTACCGGCCGGACAACGTCGGCGTCATGCCCAGTCGACACCCAGCTCCCGGAGCGCGTCCAGCTGCTCCTGGGCAAGCCGATCCCGCCTCGTGCGGGTGTTCGAGACCCACACACCAAGCTTGACGGCCACGGGCTCGGCCTCGCCGTGGACGGCGATCTCCTCATTGTGGCCCCTTGGCACTGGCCGCTGGCCTTCCCGTTCCACCCACTGTGCGAGGGCTGTCAGGCCGCGTTGGAATGCCTGCTGCGCCTTGCTCGGGCCCTTGGCCGCGCGCTTGGCCATCGGGACGGGAGACGGCGCCTCGGTGGGCTTGATGCCCAGCTTGGACAGCCGTTCCTGTTGCTCGCTCGACAGCAGCTTCCAAGTGGCCGGCTGTTTCTGCCGTTGGAGCCATCGCCCGATGTCGTCGCCGTCCATCAGCACGCCGGGTGCGATGTCGGGCAGGACGCCATGGGGTTCGTCGGCGGCGAGGTCGGCGAGCACCCGGTAGTGGCGTTGCCAGTCGAGTGGCCAGGGGCAGTTCCAGTCCGGGTCGATCGCCTCCAGCTGCTTGACGCGCTCCGCGGCCCGCTCCGCGTTCTTCCCGAGGCCGCCCCTCCGGCGCAGATTGGCCATGTGCTGCCCGATAGGCGCCATCGCCTCGCCGTCGCCCCAGAGAGCGTCCTGCCTCGGGGCGAGGTGGCCGGTGGCCCGGTGGTACGAGCGCAGCGCGGCGAGCTTGTTCTCCCAGGCTTCTTCGCCCGGTTCCCACACCATGCCGGCCTCCGGTGCGTCCAGCAGTTCTTTGCGGTGAGGGTCGAGATTTGCGGCCCGCAGGGCTTTCCGCTGCTGGTGGACCCACCGCCCAAGTGGAAAGGATTTCGTTGCCCCGACTTCGACTTCAACGTCGTAGGGAACGGCGTAGAGGCCGGTGATCTCGTTTTTCTTCCGCCAGCGGATCAGTGCCTGGTAACCCTCCAACCAGACCAGGGACTCGGGCCGGTAGACGCGGGTGCGGAGGAAGGCTGCGATGGCGGCGGCGTCGCGCGGGCTGGAGAAGTGGAGCAGCGCGGACTCGGCAGCGGCCTGGGTGTCGTCGTGCTCCTGGCCCTCACCTTCGGCCGTGGTGCCGATGATCCGCCCGTCTTCGTCGCGCCGGATGTGGACCTTGCGCTTCCCGCTGGTGAGGGCACGGGAGGCGAGCTGTTCGACGAGTCGTTCATCATGACTGCGCAGGCCTTGGAGGACGGCTACGAGGGGGCGGAAGCTGGCGGAGGCGACCATGTCGGTGGGGTCCTCGCCGGGCTCGAGGAACACGGGCACGATGATCCGCGCGATCTTCGTGGTGCCGTCCCGGTTGGGCCTGAGCGCGCGGCCGATGTTCTGGACGATCTCCACCTGGGAGCCGCGGGTGTCGGCGAAGCACACGGCCTCGACTCCGCGGGTGCCGACGATGTCGACGCCTTCACCGAGGACGCGGCAGCTGGCGAGGAACGCCCGGTGTACGCGGCGGCCGGCGGCGTCGATGCCGTTCGCGAACTGGCGCAGCACTTCGCGCCGCTCGGTGACGAGGTGGTCGCCGCACAGCCACGCCGACCACACCCGGTCCGGCGGGACGTGGCGGCCGGCCTCCAGCTCGTAGAACTCCGCGCCGATCGACGACTTCGGCAACCGGTCCGCAGCCGCCAGCTCCTCGTCGGAGGCGTCGCCTGCGTACAGCTCGGCTGCCGTCTGCGGCAGTTTCTCCGCGAACGCCATGGCCTCCTCCACCCTTTGGTGGAACGTCATGACCGTACGCAGGTTGTACGCCGCGGCGTGCTCCAGTAGCGCGGCTTGCAGGAGCGCCAGGCGCCGGCCCCGCTGCGCCTCCTCGGACTCCCCGAGGACGGGGGAGGGGTCGTGGATCTCCAGCACGTCGATCTCGAAGCCTGCGAGGATGCCCCGCTCGATCGCCTCCGAGAGCCCGAGCTCGGCCAGCCACGGCCCGTAGGTCTGCGAGTCCTGGCCCATCGATGCCAGCTCCAGCTCCTGGCCCTCCGCGCCCTTCTGCGGCCGGGGTGAGGCCAGGATGCGCGGGGTGGCGGTGAGGTAGAGCCGGAAGTCGGCAGGGATGCGGGCGTTGTCGTGGATGGCCGCCCACGGCCTGCCGAGATCACCGGCGGTTGAGTGCGCCTCGTCCACGATCGCGAGGTCGAAGCCTGCCATCTGCTGGCCGTAGAGCCGTTCCCCGCCCGCCAGAGCGGCCTCCAGCGGCCCACGGACGTTTCCCTGACCGAACGGGTCCTCCAGGTCCTCGCGGTCCACCAGGGAGGCGTACGTGGCGAACACGACCACCGGCCCGGACCCGGCCCACAGCGCCAGCTGGATCGGGTTGGTGGTGGTGCGCACCCCCAGCGAGTTGAGCACCGGGTCGTTCTCCAGCGAGCACACCGCGACCATCGGGGAGCGATGTCCCACCAGGCGCCATGCCTGGGCGGTCTGCACGAGCAGGTCCAGGGTCGGCACGGTTACGAGGACCCGGCCGCTGGGGAAGCACTCCAGCGCGCACGCGGCGGCGGTGATGGTCTTGCCCGATCCGGTCGCGGAGACGATCGTGCCCCTCACACCCTTCGGCGACACAGATGATCTTGCAGGAAATCCGACCCATTTCCGGAACCGTGATTTCTGTTCCATCTGGTGTTCTCGGAGCTGGATCAAAAGAGTTCTCCCGGCTCGGGAAGGACCTGTTCGACGGAAGCGATCCGGTATCTACCGCGCTGGTAGAGGCCGCCGTCTTTGCCGTGTATGGCCAGGCCCGCTCGGCCGCTGCGTCGGCTGACGGCGCCATCAGGTGGACGACGGGAGCCGGTGCGTCCGGGCTGGAGCAGCCGGCGGTGGGCCGGGCACCGACCCGGTAGACGCGATACCGACAGATTTGCGGACCCGTGACACTGGACTGCTCGGCCTCGGCCACGTCTGTCATCAGCCGCTGCAGACGCTGCCCTTCGTAGCGGATGGCACGCGAGCCGCGGGAGGGCTGGTACGCGGCCATCCGCTCCTTCTCCATGAGCTGGGCGATCCGTTCCCACTGCAGCCGCCGCAGCTCCGCGATGAACAGCTCACTCAAGTGATGCACTTCCACCGGGAGCATCCGCGCCCGCCCGGCACGCTCCTGCGCAAGGCGTACCTGCGTCGCCACCCGACGGTCATCGAGTCCGGCAGCTTTCGCGACCACCCCGAGCCGGGCAAGCTCATGCGGAAGATACTCGTAGATCAACACGCAAACCGCTCCCCACCGGGTGTCCCTGAATTATGCCAATGCTACATGCTGCATCACATCGAGATGCAGACGTGCAAGACTCCCCGAAAACCTCCTACACAAGATTCCTTCCACCCTGATGGTCGTGGCGCATCGGGGTACACGGCCCCGCATGGCACCGAAGATTGAACGCATCCAGTTCCTGCGGGCCGTGCGGCAGCTGCACCGCGTCCGCTCCTTCTACGCCGTGGGCGCCCTGCTGTGGGCGGCATCCACCGCCTGGACCGGCTGGCAGGCACCCGGGAGCCGGCAGATGTGGGTGTCCGTCCTCCTCCTGGCCGTCTTCACCAGTCTCCTCACCACCGCCACCCTGTCCCTGCGGCGCCTCCCAGTCCCCGCGACAGGCCGGCCCGCGCATCACGCCGCCTCGCGCAAGGCGGCAAACACCCGCCACGCCCACGCCTGAGGATCCGTCAGCCTGCCTGCACGAGCCGGCCAGACAACTTCGCAGGCGCCGCCCATGTCTGTGGAGGCGGTGGCCGGGCATACGGGCTTCACTTCCTATGAGAGGGGCTCGTCATGCTCGGCATAGTCGCTGCAGTACTGTTCTTCATCGCGTTCCTCATCAACGCGGCCGAGATCAGCACCAATCACACGTTCTCGTCAGTCAACGTCATGCTCCTGGGGCTGACCGCATTGGCCCTGCACGTTGCGGGAATCGGTAGCACTTGGTCCCGTAGACGCTGACCCGGCGTCAAGCCCCAGCACTCACAGAGGCCAACCGAAGAGACAGTCGCAACCCTGTCCTTGCTGCTGCTCGGGCCGCAGGCCCGTTGGCCGCCCCGCGCAGCGGGGCCGGCCTTCGGGGCGCGAAGCGCCACCCGGTGACCGGAGCGCAGCGGAGGCACCGCGTGTGGGGGCGTAGCCCCCACACCGCTCCGGGAGCGCAGCGGACGGAGCGTCACCAGGGCTGCGCAGCAGCCCTGGTGAGCTGACCGCGCAGCGGTCAGCCAGCGCTCCCGCGGAGCGGGAGCGCAACCCCCGCGCGCAGCGCGGGGGTTCGCTTGCATCGCGCGCAGCGCGATGGGACCCGCTCCGCGGG
>NZ_JBVKBA010000050.1:0-35904 GCF_055639175.1 Streptomyces sp. NPDC107546
ACGCTGGGTGAGGCCGGGCGAGGAAGAAAGGAACCGGTGACTTGCCCTCGTCGATGCCTTCACCTGGGGTTTTTCAGTGCAGAGGGAAAAGAATAGGAGCGGGCGGATGGGTTCATTCCGTTTACCTGCACACGTCGGCCAGGCGCAGGACCTCGTTGAGCACGGCAAGGTCTTCGAGGGCTTCGTCCAACGCCGACCGCAGCTGCTGCACCTGGGCGCGGGCCCGTTCCGAGCCCGTGGACACGGCCTTGCTGCCGAACAGCTGGCGGGAGCCAGCGTGGACATAGCACCGGATCCACGATTCGACGCACGTCTCGGGAACACCCAACGTACGTGCAGCGGCACGCGCCCGTGCCTTTCCCTGCAGCACCCGCAGCACCGTAGCCGCCTTGACCTCCGGCGGGATTGCGGTCGTCACGCCGGCGACAGGACCGGAATCGGGGGCGAGCCGAGGTTGCGCGCCGGATCCAACGGATCGATGGAGGCGTCGAGGAAAGCACTTGCGACCATCTCTGCTGCTTCCGTCCGGTCCTCGTCCGGAAGCAGGGCGTGCTGGACGAGAGCCTCGGCAAGGATCGCGGTGCGGTGCTCACCGAAGCTTTGACCTTTGTGACCGGCCCGGCGGTCGGCGGGCTCCCAGGCCACACCGATACCGGGAGCCACCTCACGGGTGAAGGGAGAGGTCGACTCTCCCACGCCGTCCAAGCCTTTCAACCGCTCGGCCAGGGCGGAGACGGCGTGCTGGGCACGAGGACCGAGATAGACCACGAGTGCGTCCCGCCGGGGGTACAGATGCGGAGAAGAAGAAACCTTGGCTCGGTAGGGCAGGCCAGCCTTTTCCAGATACGTCAGAACGGCATGCCAGGCGTCAGGAGCTGCTTCGGGATGAGTGAGATGGACGTACAGGCGCAGCATGTCACCGCTGCGCTCCTTGCCCAGGCTGCCGTCGGCCAGGAAGAAGCCGGGGGAGAGACCGGGACGGGCGGCAGGAAGAGTCACCGTCACAGGTCCGGGCGGCGTGTCGGGA
This sequence comes from Streptomyces sp. NPDC107546, assembly GCF_055639175.1. Taxonomy (NCBI): domain Bacteria; kingdom Bacillati; phylum Actinomycetota; class Actinomycetes; order Kitasatosporales; family Streptomycetaceae; genus Streptomyces; species Streptomyces sp. NPDC107546. Next base: position 1,028 of record NZ_JBVKBA010000050.1, read on the forward strand.
AGTGGCGTGATCACGGCCTCGGGTGGCACCCGTACCCGAACACCGTCCAGTTCGACCATCGTCTCGTTGTGCTCCGGGCGATGGGAGTGGAGCAGGGCCTGGGTCCGGGTGCGCTCGTGCGGCATCGCACCGGCCAGGCGGTGATCCAGGTCCCGATCGCGGAAGCTGCGAGGCCGGGAGGTCAGCGCCTCGCTGCGTCCCATGTGCAGGGTCTGGTAGAGGCCGGCGGCGAGCTTCTTGGCCAGCGCGGGAGCGCTGTCGCCTTCGAAGGTTTCCTTACCCGCCACGGCCTTGAGCCCTCCGGGCTCGACGTGGATGTCAGCGAGGGATGCGGCGACCCGCGGGGCGAGGTGGAAGGTACTCATGCTGCGCCTTTTCCTTCAAGTCCGAGAGTGGCGGTGAAATCGCTGGGGGACAGCAGGATGGTGCGGCCGATGCCGGCGGCAGCCCGGTGAGCAGGGGAGAGCCGTACGGAGTGGACGGCGTGGGCGATCATCCGGTCGATCATGTGCCAACCGGCGAAGGCGGCCGACCGGGTGGCGAGCCCCGAGACATGCCGAACGGAGGGCTTGGCGGCGTGCAGGTAGCTGTTCCAGAACGCGGACATCATCGGGCGCAGTCGGGCGAGTTCGGCGACACCGTGGGCGAGGATTTCGTCGTGGGTGGCGGTGTGGCCGAAGTCGGCGACGTCGCTGATGGACTTCGGGATGCCGTGGATGGCCTTGAAAAGCCACTCCCCGATGAAGCCCCCGATGTCGCGGGCGGGGTCGCCGAGGCGGAATTCCTCGAAGTCGGTCATGTACAGGGTGGAGCCGTTCACGAGGAACTGGTCCAGTCGTACGTCGGCGTGGATGGGGCAGAGGACGGCGGTCTGCTCGCTGTCGCGCAGGTTGTGGAGGGCTTCGATCACCTGGGAGTCGTTCTGCAGCAGTTGCCAGGTCTCGATCTCCGCGAAGCTGCGTTCAACGAAGTAGTCCAGGGACAGTCCGTGCAGTCCGCCCAGGGGCGGCAACGGGTGCGGCGAGGTGTCGATGGCCGCCTCGTCGGCGGGGAACTGGTGAATGACAGCGAGCGCCTGAGCCGCCTGCCGGCACAGCCCCTCGTCGAAGGCGTCGTCCGCGGCGAGTTCGGATCCGGTGGTGACATCGGACAGCAGCTCGAAGGCCACCAGAAGGTGTTCGGGGTCGGCGCCCAGCAGCGCCGGAGTGCGCAGGCGGCGCGATTGATGCTTGGCGGCTAGTTCTTCGAATGCGGTGACGCGCTTGAAATTCTCTGCAGCGGTCACATCTCCCAGTTTTTTGACGAATACTTGCGCACCCGTGGTGGTCGTTCCGGACCAGTTGTCGTTGCGGCCGATAAGCGAGGTAAGGGTATCGGCTTCGTAGGCACCGAGACCGAGCCTGCCCAAGAGGGCATCCACTTCGGGGAATCTCTCCAGCGAGACGGGGATGTATTCCGCCCTCTCGCCCGCCTTATCCGTATTTCTTTCGGATTGAGGTGTCATGGTGAGGAGTTTAAGCAGGGGGCGATATATGAGCAATCCTGAAAGTTACGGTTTATTTTTTCTGGGGCCTTCGATGAGGGGGGCGAGCGGCTACCTTGTGGCTCTCACCTGCATGTTCTCTACCTCGAGGCGGGTGTTCGGGGGCACCGACGGAAAAGAACTCGCTTCCCGGAGAGCCCCCGAACTCTACAGTGGTTCGCATGCCGAAAACATCTCCGCAGCGTGCGACCCTGCCCAACGGGCTCCGCGTAGTAGCTCAGTCCGTGCCAGGTGTTCCCGCAGTCGGAGTGGCCGTTCACTATGACGTCGGATTTCGATCCGAGCCCTATGGGCGCTCCGGTTTCGCACACCTTTTTGAACACATGATGTTCCAGGGGAGTCGGAATGTTGCAAGAGGGGAGCACTTCTCCTTGGTGCAAGGAGCCGGCGGGGTGGTGAACGGAAGCACATATCCGGACTACACGGACTACCACCAAGTTGTGCCGGTCGCCGCTTTGGAACGCGTCTTGTTCCTGGAGGCGGACCGTATGGCATCCCTGGACGTCACCGAGACGAACCTGAGGACGCAGCGAGACGTCGTCAAGGAAGAGATCAGGCTCAACGTCGACAACCGTCCCTACGGCGGGTTCCCCTGGACGGTGCTGCCCGCGGTGCTGTACGAGACGTGGGCGAATGCCCACAACGGCTACGGTGACTTCGGGGACCTGGACAAGGCGACGGTCGCCGAGTGCGCCGAGTTCTTCGCCACCCACTACGTGCCGGGCAACGCCGTTCTCACGCTCTGCGGAGACATCGATCCAGCGCAGGCGATCGACGCCGCTGCCAGGCAGTTCGACGCGGTGCCCAGCCGGCCGGTGCCCGCGCCCGCGCCGCTGGCCGAGCCGCGGCGTCCTGGACCACTGCGCGGTACCGTCCAGGACCTCTTCGCACCCCGCCCGGCGACCGCTCTCGGCTTCCGGCTGCCCGACCCCGGCAAAGACCTCGATGCCTACGTTGCGCACATGGTGCTTTCGACCCTGCTGACCGCCGGTGAACATGCCCCGCTGAAGCAGGCGCTGGCCGCCATGTCCGTCGACGTCAGCTCCGGCTGCGGCCTGTTCGGCCCCCTGCAGGCACGCGACCCGGACACCTTCATCATCGTCGCCACCCACCCGCCGCAGGTCTCATCGCAGCAGATCGCACAGAGCGTCAATGCCGCATTCACCGACATCGCGTTCGGCAAAGTCGACGAACAGGACGTCGCCAGGGCCGTCGCCATCACCGTCAGCCGCCTCCTTCAGAAACTGGACTCCCTGCTGGCCCGCACCCGTTACCTGGGCACGCATGAACTGCTCTTCGGCCGGCCCGACCTGGGCCAAACGCTCCCCGACCTGGCGGCCGGCATCACCACATCGCAGGTCATCGCTGCCGCAGCACAGCTGCGCGAGCAGCAACCCGCCCTGCTGTCCCTCCTGGCCGAAGGAGGCAGCCGGTGAACCGGACTCTGCCCCCGCTGGGCGCTCCGCCCAAGGTCACGCTGCCACCCACCGTCGATACGACGCTGCCCGGCGGGCTGCGTGTCGTGGCCTGCCGGCTGCCCTCGGTCCCCCTGGTCCAGGCCCACCTGGCGCTGCCGGTCCACCCGACGGACGAGCGTGAACTCGCTGCGCTGGAGGTGCTCACCGCCGCCCTGCCGCACCGGTCCCAGGCCGCCGAACGCCTCGAACACATCGGAGGGAGCCTCAGCTCCTCACGGCGCGGGGCATGGCTGGGCCTCAGCGCCACCTGCCCGGCCTCCCGGCTGCCGCTGCTGGGGAACACCCTGGCGCAGACTCTCACACCCGCCGCACAGTCACCGGCCGGCATCGACGAAGCGCGCGACAAGGTCATCCGGCAGGCGCAGCTGGCCGCCGCCCAGCCAGGCCTCGTCTCTCAGCAGGCCCTGATGAGGCAGCTGTACGGCACCGTCCCCTTGCCGCTGCTTCCGCTGGCCTCGCCCGCCCATCTGCGCGAGATCACTCCGCAGGAGATCGCCGCCGTCCATCATCAGCTGGTGCGTCCGCAGGAGGCGATGCTGGTCATCGTCGGCGACCTCGACCCCGAAACCGCCGTTCAGATGCTGCACAGGCGGCTGAGCAGCTGGGAGCCGGGCTCCGGCGACAAGCACACCGGGGCAGCAGTCTGCCCCGCTCTGGCCACGCCCACCCTGCAGCAGAAGCAGCAGTCCGGTTGGGTGCAATCCCATCTGCGGCTGGCAGCGCCGGGAGTGGACCGCGAGCACCCCCAGTTCCCCGCCCTTTCCGTCGCCTCGGTCGTCTTCGGCGGCTACTTCTCCTCACGGCTGGTGTCCGTACTGCGCGAACAGCTCGGCCTCACCTACCGCGTGGAGTCGGCCTTCACCGACCACCTCGACCGCCTGCTGATCGGCGTAGAGGCGGACACGGCCACCGCCGCCACCGGTCCCGCCCTGCGGCAGCTCCTTCGCGAGCTGGACCGCTTCGCGCACGGGGGACCGACCAGCAAGGAGACCGAGGCGGCACTGCGCTACATGACGGGGGTCACCGTCCTGTCCCTGGCCTCCCAGAGCGGCCTGGCCTCCACCCTCCTGTCCCACCTCATGCTCGGCCAGCCCCTGGACTGGCTGGTCACCTTCACCCGGCGCTTGGAGGACGTCAGCGCAGCCGAGGTCAGGGAAGCGGCCGGCACCTTCTACACCCCCACCCGATTCGGTGGCGTCATCGTCGGCGACCTGAAGAACTTCGAGATGAGCGGCCCACATGATGGAAATGACTGAGAACACACCGGCCGACGCGGCCATATCCGTCAGCGACCTGCGCATGTCCTACGGCTCACGCGATGTGCTGCACGGCATCGACCTGACGATCCGAAAAGGCGAGCTCTTCGCGCTGCTGGGCCCCAACGGAGCCGGCAAAACCACCACCGTGGAGATCCTGGAGGGCTACCGCAAGCGCTCCGCCGGCGAGGTACGGGTGCTGGGCGCCGATCCCTCCGCGGCCGACGACGCATGGCGCCGCCGCGTGGGCGTGGTGATGCAGTCCTGGCGCGACCATGCCCGCTGGCGGGTGCGGGAACTCATGGTGCACTTCGCCGGCTACTACCCGCGCGCCTACGCGCCCGATGAGCTGCTGGAACTGGTGGGCCTGCAGGAGCAGGCGGACCAAGAGCTGGGCAGGCTCTCCGGCGGCCAGCGCCGCCGGGTGGATGTCGCCCTGGGCATCATCGGCCGACCTGAGCTGCTCTTCCTCGACGAGCCGACGACCGGCTTCGATCCCGAGGCCCGACGCACCTTCCACGAGCTCATCCTGAGCCTGAAGGACGCCGGAATGACGATCCTGCTCACCACCCACGACCTGGAAGAGGCCGAACGGCTCGCCGACCGCACCGCGATCCTGATCCGCGGTTGCCTCATCGCCTGCGGCACCCCGACGGAGCTAGCGCGCAAGGTGCAGGCGCCCGCACAGGTGCGGTGGACCGCTGAGGGCATCACCCACAACCGGGCCACGCACGACCCCTCCCAACTGGTGTGGGAGCTCCATGAGAAATTCGGCGGCCCCATCCCCGACCTCGAGGTGATCCGGCCGTCGCTGGAGGACACCTACCTCGGTCTCGTACGCGGCGAAGGAGCAAAAGCGTGATGGAAGCAATCAGCAACGGAATGCGCCGCGGCACGATGGAGCTCCGGCACCTGGCCCGGTCCTCCAAGGACCTCTCCAACTACCTCATCAACGTCGCGGTATTCGTGCTCCTCGCCAACTGGCGCCACCAGCAGGCACAGCTCATCGTCGCCGGTGGCATCGCCTCGCTGTCCGTCCTGACCGCGCTGATATCACTCCCGCAGGCCCTGGCCAGCGACAAGACCGACGGAACCCTGCTACGGGTCCGAGGCCTGCCCAACGGGCTGCTCGCCTATGTCACCGGGAAGATTCTCTTCATCACGTGCGTAGCCCTCACCTCCTCCCTCCTCCTGCTCCTTCTAGGGGCGGGCATCAACCACAGCGGCTTGCCCGGCACCGTGACCGCGTGGCTCACCCTGATCTGGGTCCTTGTGGCCGGCTTCGCCGCGACGGCACCGCTGGGCCTGCTCATCGGCGCCGTACTGCCCAACGCACGCGAAGCCCTGGCCATGGTCATGTTCCCCGTCTACGGGTTGCTGGCCATCTCCGGCGTCTTCTTCCCGCTGTCCAAGCTGCCCGGCTGGCTGCAGGGCGTGGCCGACGCCTTCCCCCTGAAGTGGATGGCCCAAGGCGTACGAGAGGCCCTCACCTCTGGCGGGGACAGCAGCTGGCAGCTGCCGGCGCTGGGCGTCTTCCTCGCCTGGGCGGTCCTGGGCAGCCCCCTCGCAGCATGGTTGCTGCAGCGCACGACGCGCCGCGAGTCGGGAAGCACCCTGGCCCGCCGCCGTGAACTCTCCATCGACCCCGCGAAGTAGAGGCTCACATGACTTCTCCCCAAGTGACCAGCGTGATGTTCCCCGTCCAGGCCGGGGACATCGGCGCGGCCGTCCCGTTCGCCCGGCTGGTGCAGCAGCGCGGAAGCGGCCGGATGTGGATGGGCCAGTCCCTGCGGCTGGAGACCCATCACGTATTCGCCGCCCTCGCCGGGATGGGCCTGCGCATTCCCTTCGGATCCAGCGTCGTCCTCTCGCCGCTGCAGCACCCCTTCCAGGCAGCCGTGTCCGCCCGGTCCGTGGCCGCCCTCTCCGGCCACCCCTACGTCGCCGGCTTCGGCCCCGGCAGCAGCGAATTCCAAAGCACCATCTCCCCAGCCACCCGCACCCGGCCGGTCAGCACCGTGCGGGAGTACGTCAGCACCGTAAGAACGCTGCTCGACGGGCAGAACGCGCATTCCACAGCCGGGACGTTCACCACCGACGGTGCGGGGCTCACGGAGTTCCCCCACCCTGGGGTGGAGATCGGGCTCGGCGTACTGCGCCCCGCCATGGCTCGTGCCGCGGGACGGGCCGCGGATGTGGCGATCACCTGGCTCGCCCCGCCCACCTACATCCGGGACACCCTCATTGCGGAGATGTCCGCCAGCGCACAGGCCGCCGGCCGGAGGCCACCGCGTGTCGCCTCGGTCGTGCACGTTGCGGTGACGCGACCCGGCCGCGACCTCGTCCAGGCCGCGTACACCGCTGTCGGCCCGCACCTGGCCAGCCAGCACTACACCGACATGCTGCGTCAGGGCGGGGTGCCCGCCGATCCAGCCGAGCCACTCCAGGGCGCCGAGCAGCTGGTGAAGTCCGGCGTGTTCGTCTCCGGAACACCGCAGGAAATCGCTGCCCAGCTCGCCGACCTGCACCGCCACGGCGTGCACGAGGTCATCCTCAACGTGTGCGGAGTGTGCCTCACTGAAGGCCCCGGAGCCGCCCTGCGCGATCTCACCGCCATCCTTGCGGCCGTGGACGAGGCCGCCCATGTCTGAGACCACCGCGCCCGAGCAGGGCACACCACCGGTCTTCGGCGGCCGCCGCCTCCTCTACATCGCCACCGGCAGCATCGGCACCATGTTCCTGCCCATGTGGCTGCACTGGCTGCGCGGGGCATACCCGCAGCTGGAAGTCCGCTGCGCCCTGACCCGGTCGGCGAACCAGTTCGTCGGATCCACCGCCGTAGCCGTGACCGGCGGCCGGCCTCCCCTCGACGACGTGTGGCCCGACAACCCCGAAAGCGCCACGCACGTGGAGCTCTCCCGCTGGGCCGACACCGTCCTGGTCCACCCCGCCACCTTCCACTTCACCGCCCGCTTCGCCCTCGGCCTTGCCGACAGCCCTCTGCTCCTGGCACTGGAGTGCACTTCCGCGGCGATCGCCGTCGCCCCAGCTCCGCCACCCGGCGCCGATGCATCTCCCGCCTACCGTCGCCATGTGCACCAACTGTCGCAGCGACCGAACGTGGTCGTAGTGCCGCCCAAGCCGGGCTTCAGCCTGACCACCGGCGAACCCGGCCCCTCAGCGGCGACACTGCCCGACGCGCTCCACGCCTTGGAGAACCTGCGCCGGTCGATGACCGTCCCCCAGCAGCCGAAGGAAACGGTGTGAGTGCCCCGGCCATGGGCCGGACGCAGCAGGAGTTCGGCACCGGATACCTGCAAACCCGGATCAGCAGTTTCTCGCCAGGGCGTTACGCCTGGCAGCGTCGCCCCGGGCCCGACCGGACGACACCGCTGCGCCGGCCCACCACCGCCTTCCGGCGGCAGGCCGCGGCCGCTGCCCACGGCACTGTGCAGTTCGCCACTCCCCAGCCCGGTACCGCCTCCGACGGCTCCCTCACCTACCTGGTGCCCGGCTCCATGACCGCCGCCGGACTGCTGTCCCGTACCCCCACCCCGCAACAGCACGCCCAGTTGCTGCGCATCATGAGCGATGCCGGGCACGCACTACGCACTCTCCACCGCCACGCGCACCCCGGTACCGCGCCGGGCCCGGCGCCGGGCCCGGCCCGGCTGCTGGCCTGGCTGGATACCAGGACCGGCCCGCGGGCCGCCGCCGCCTTGCACCAGCAGATGACCCGCCACCTAGGCGCCTCCCGCTGGGACGAGGCACGCCAGTGGTGTCGAGCTGCTGTGGAGTACCCCGGGACCGCCGCGGTCACCTTGCACGGCTCTTTCGGTCTCGGACAGATCGTCATGGCCGACTCCCCCGACGAGGGCGCCGTGATCCTGGCCGGTGAGGACACCGCCGGCGGACAGGGTGAACTCGATGTCGGCTGGCTGCTCGGTGAGCTGGCCGAGTTACAGATGATCAGTACCGTCGCGAAGAAGCCCCGCCCCCTGCTGGGCGAGGCCCGCGACCACTTCCTCGCCGCCTACGGCCCAGTGGCGGACCGCACCGCCCTGGCACGCGCTGCGGTGCTACGGACCCTCACCCACGTCCACGACTTCGCCGCCTTCGTCGGCTGGCACCCCGAACTGCTGCTCTACGCGCACTACATCGCCGACTTGATAGACGATCAGGGAGCCAGCACGCTCAACCCCTGGTAAACGCACCGCGAGCCGTTCCTGCTTTAGGAGTAGACATGTCTTCCTTCTTCGACCACCGCCGCAACGTGACCGTCATCCGCGACGTCGACGTCGCCTGCACCCAGCTCGAGCAGGCCCTGGCCGGCGCCGACCCTGCGCTGGTGCCAGGGCTGCAGCACGCCCTGAACCTGCTTCGTAACCTCCCCTCCTCCGAGGAGGACCTGACGATGGAGTGGGCCCGGGGAGTCCTGGCGGCCGCCGGGGTCGACCCCAAGCACGAGGTGCGCGCCACCAAGGCACTGCGCGACGCCAAGCCGGAACTGTCGCTGAAGACCGCAGTGGAAATAGCCAAGAAGGTAGCCCGGTGACCACTTCGCACGCCGCTTCGCAGCAGGTCCGCATTGGTGCGGACCTGCTGCGGCGGAACCGACTCCAACTCGGTTCCGCCCTGCTGCTCGCCCTCGTCGCCACAGCCGGCACGCTGGCCGTACCGCTGCTCGTAAAAGACATCATCAGCTCCTTCGGCCACGACGAAACGATCACCCGGCCTGTGATCCTCATGGCGGTAGCAGCCCTGGGGTCCGCCGGCGCCTCGGCAGCCTCCAGCTACCTGATCGCCCGCATCGGCGAGTTCATGGTCCTGCGGCTACGCCAGCGCGTCATGGAACACAGCCTGCGTCTGCCCATGAGCACGGTCCGGGCCCAAGGGGCGGGCAATCTGGTCGCCCGCGTCACCTCCGACGCCATGCTGCTGCGCGCCGTCATCGACATCGGGGTCGTCCAATTGCCATTGGCCGCCCTCACCGTGGTCTTCACCCTCGTTGTCATGGCGGTACTCGACTGGCTGCTGGTCCTGATCACCGTGGGGTCCTTCGCCCTCGCTGGTGCGGCGATCGGTTGGGTGCTGATCCGCGTACGCCGCAACATCGTCGACCAGCAGGACGCCGTGGGCGAGCTCGCCCAGCACTTCACCGCCTACCTCTCGGCCCTGCCCACCATCAAGGCCTACCGGTCCGAGGGACGCTCTGCCGACCGGCTGGGCGAAAGCGCGCAGCAGCTCACCGGGACCTCCCTGGTTGGAGCCCGCCTGCAGATGTGGATCACCCCCGTGATGCAGCTGGGCCAGCAGGTCGCTCTGGTCGGGGTCATCATCGGCGGTGGCGCCCGCATGGCCAGCGGCGATCTGTCCGTCCCCAGCTTCGCTGCCTTCTTGCTCTACCTCCTTCAGCTGGTCTCCCCCGTCACCGTCGTCGCCACCGGAATCGGGCGCCTCCAGGCCGGTCTCGCTGCCCGCACCCGCTTCAACGAATTCTTCGACCTCGCGCAGGAGACCGACGGCGCTCAGCCCGGTCTCAGCGCGCCGCAGCCCTGCCCCGGCACGCCGGCCGTCGCCTTCGAAGACGTCTCCTTCTCCTACACCGGCGTTCCGGTACTGGACCGTGTCACCTTCACCGCGCCGCGTACCGGACTGACCGCTCTCGTCGGCCCGTCCGGCGCCGGAAAGTCGACGTGCCTGACGCTCATCGACCGGTTCATGCACCCCGACGACGGAAAGATCAACATACTGGGCCACGCGATCACCGACTGGCCGCTTGAAGAGCTACGCAGCCGCGTCGCCTACGTCGATCAGCAGTTCACCCTGCTGGAAGGGACCGTCCGCGACAACCTGCAGCTCGGCCGTGCCGAACCGGCCTCCGAAGAGGAGCTGGCCACCGCCCTGGAAGCGGTCGGGCTGCTACAGGACCTCACCTCCTTGCCCGAAGGGCTGGACACCAAACTGGGACGGGAAAACGACCTGTCCGGTGGGCAGCGACAGCGCCTGGCTCTAGCACGGGCCCTGCTCTCGGACGCCGACATCGTGCTGCTGGACGAGCCCACCTCACAGATGGACAGCATCAACGAGAAGCGGTTCCGGCGGGTCGTCGACGACCTGGCGACCACCCGAGCGGTCATGGTCGTGGCCCACCGACTGTCCACCGTGCAGCATGCCGACCATGTGGTGATGCTGACCAACGGCACCCTCACCGACGCCGGCACCCATCAGACGCTGATGGACCGCTGCTCTCCCTACCGGGACCTGGTCAACAGTCAGCGGATGCAGGCCGCCTGACGCTCTCGCGGACCGCTTGACTGATCAATTCAGAATGAGTTGAGCTGCGGGTCTTGTGCTCGACGATCTTGGTCGGCGAGGTGTCCGGGGTGCCCGCTGATCTTGTTCCTGACGACCTGTGGGAGCGGGTGGCCCCGCTGCTGCCGCCAACTCCTGAGCGGCGCCGCCGTTACCCGGGCGGCTGCGCGTTCCTGACCGAGTGGCCCTGGCAGGCGTCATGTACGTGCTGCGGACGGGTGTCGCATGGCGTGATGTTCCCGCGGCGACGGTGGGCTGCTCCGGTGTGACAGCCTGGCGTCGTCTGGGGGACTGGACCGAGGCCAGCGTGTGGCCGCGCCTGCATGCTGCCCTGCTGACCGAGCTGCGCCGGCGCCGGTCTGCCGAACCTGGACGACTGCTCCGTGGACGGGTCGCACGTTCGGGCGCTCAAAGGGTGCCCCTATGGTTTTCGTCAAGCTGCGGAGGCGAGCGGAGGCTCGTAGAAGGTGCCGTCTCGCAGCATGGCGAAGAGCACGTCGATGCGCCGGCGAGCGAGGCAGACGAGGGCGGCGACGTGATGTTTGCCCTGTCGCCGTTTCTTGTCGTAGTAGGCGCGTGACTCGGGCTGGGACAGTGATGCGAATGCGGCCAGGTAGAAGGCTCGTTTGAGCTGCTTGTTGCCACGGCAGGAGGGATGTTCCCCGCGTATGGAGGAGCCTGAGCTTCTGGTTACCGGTGCCAGCCCGGCGTAGGCGGCCAGGTGGCCGGCGGTGGGGAAGCTGCTGGCGTCACCGACGTCGATGAGGATGCGAGCTCCGGTCCTGACCCCGATGCCGGGCATGGAGGTCAGGACCTGGGAAAGAGGGTGGGCCTCCAGCAGTTCCTCGATGCGGGCGGCGAGGAGCTTGCGCTGGTCGAGTACGGAGCTGAGTGAGCCGGCGAGGCTGGGGACGATCAGTGAAGCGGCCTCGGTCCCGGGCACGACGACGCTCTGCTCGTCGAGGGCGGCGAAGATGTCCTCGACCAGACGCTCGGCCAGCCGCGGGGCCTTGGGTCGCAGGAGGGTCACTAGGCGACGTCGGCCGGCTTTCCCCAACTGGGCTGGTGAGCCGTGGCGTTCGAGCAGCGTCAGGACGGCAGGATGGTCCAGTCTCGGGCCCAGGACCCGCTCCAGCGAGGGGTGGATCTGGGCGAGCAGGCCACGCAGTCGGTTCTTGATCCTGGTGGACTCGGCGGCCAGGTCGTCGTCGAAGCCGACGATCATCTCCAGCTCGGCGACCGTCTCGTCGGCCGGCACCAAATCGCGAAGGGTGTGCGGCATCGTGCGCGCGGCGTCCGCGATGATCGCCGCGTCCCGTGCGTCGGTCTTGGCCTCGCCCGGGTAGAGGTCGGCGATCCTTCGCATCGTCAAGCCGGGCAGGTAAGCGACTCGGCAGCCCGTGTCGCGGGCGACCGCCAGCGGCAGGGCACCGATCGAGGCGGGCTGATCGACCACCACCAGCACGGTGCCGTGCTTGGCCTGCAACGTGCTGAACACCTCACGCAGTTTCGGCTCGGTGTTGGGCAGCCGCTTGTCGAAGACCCGCTTGCCCGCCGGGGTCAAGGCGGTGGCATGGTGCTCACCCTTGCCAACGTCCAGGCCCAGGTAGGCGCCGATGTCACCCGTGCTGATCACGCGCACTCTCCACAGCGGTCGTGCCCTTCCCGGCCTACCTACGGCATCAGCGTGCCGGCATCCACGTTACGAAGAGCCTGCCTCCCCCCGGACGGGATCGGCGCTCGTGCCCCTAATCAGCGGTCTGCCGATGCCACCGGTGCCCGGTGACATCACCCTTTCGATCATGATCGACTGGGGATCTCAGTCATGCCGGGCCCGGAGGCCGGGAGCCCCATTGCGGGGCCACGAAGAAGGTAACGGGGATCACGTCGGCCCTTCACCCGTCGACCGCGCCCGCCCCGGCTCCAAGCACCACCTGATTGTCGACCGTCACGGAACCCCGCTTGCCGTCACGCTCACCGGCGGCAACCGGCTGGCCTGCAGCCTGATCTGCATCCGACGGCTATCCGGCCGCTCCAAGAGATCGACTAGGAGTCTGAGCGCAGTCCCAGAGCGCTGTGCTGAATCAGGCCAGCCGGGGCATCAGCAAAGCGCGACTTCCGACGAGTCAACTCCACCGGCTTCGATCGAAGGTCAGGCGCTGGTTCACCAAGCACGATGGCGGTGATCACCAACTCAAGCATGACGCAGTCGTAGGCATCGTCCGTCCCTTCATAGCGCTCGACATCACGCTCTACCACGGCACTGGCGATCCGCCATCCACCGCCATCAACCGGCGCGAAGGTCGCCGCGAAGACTCCGTAGCCGGTCCAGCTTCGATGCAGGAAGACCACCTCGCCTTCCACGAAGACGTCCCACTTCTCGTCCATGCCCCGCGACGCGTAGCCACGCTGGATCTGTTCCCAGTCTTCTTCTGACCAGATCCGCTGAGGCAGCTGCGGCATCGGCTGAGGATTCGATATCGGCTGGACACCACCGGAAAACATGGACCGAGTCACGGGTTCGTCAGCAGGCATGAAGTGATCTTACGGACGAAGCCGAGCGCGACAGCACACCCCTCTGAGACCTCATCGTGAAACGACCTGTTGGAACTTCTCTGGCAGTTCGGTGCCGGACGCTGCGTCCTACACGCTGGCCGGAGTACTCGCCAACACCAGCTCTGGCTGCGTCGAGGGTTGCGCAGCCAGAGCTGGTTTTAGCGGAAGATGATCAGCAACCCTGCTGGAGGGTGGTGATCGTAGAAATGATAGTGACACCCGTGGCGCAGTGCTGGGTCGAGACGATAGTTGCGGTGGTCTCCGCAGAGCCGGGGGCGTTGGCCTCTGCCGAGGCGCCAAATTCTGCAGCGTCGGTGTAGGCAGCGTAGCCGACCATGAGCTGCGCAGTGGTGCTCATTCTTTTCTTCCTCCTGGATTCGACTGATTTCCATGGTGGCCTGGGTGCACTGGGCGTGGGGAGGGAACAAGTTTGGGTGAAGTCGGGCCTACAGGTCGCCGAGCTGCGGTTTTTTGGATCAAAGTAAATAAATCCGAGCCGCCTGACGGTGTGTTTTGGTTGGCGTCGTGTGACTCCGCACGGCCCGGAGACTGCCCCGCAGTGTCAGGTTCGTGCGCCAGTACGTGTGGCCGACCAACAGAACCCGGCCCTCCAACGGCAGCCCCGCTACCGCCTGCGCGGTTGACCCGGCGGGCTTCCGGCGTGCGCGGAAAACCGGGTGGGATCACTGAGGCGAGGGCCTCTATGGTTCGGGGACCGGGATCGCGCGGTCCCGGCAGGCTGCGGCGCCGTGGCAGAGCGGTCCATTGCGAGCGTCGCGCGGAAGGCCCTCCGCGCGACGACTGATGAGGCCCGGGCGGGCCCTGCCCGTCCTCGTCCGCGGGTTCGAATCCCGTCAGCGTCTGCAGCCGCCCCCTTTCGAATTTCGACTCCGCCTGAACAACGTCGGGAGGGAAGGAGCGCGGGGGTTCCCGTCGACCAGCTGACCGATCTCGGCCGCTCACGCTTACCACTGCTCCACCAGTGGGTGAAAACTGCTCAAATCGGAGCGCGTCTGTGCGTTGGCTGTGCTTGTATGGCGCCAACGCGACGGGGGAACACGCGAGTTGACCACCGGGTACCCCCTGTCAACTGGCACCAAAAACAGGGGGTACAACTTGAAATCGAGAAAGCTGCTCGCTGCAGGGGCCGTGGCACTGGGGCTTCTCGGATCGGCCGCCGCGCCGTCAGCGATGGCCGATCAGTCGAGTGACGGACAGTTGCGCGTCACCGTCGGCTCACCCACGTCCCGGGCACACACTCTCGCCACCGCGGCCGCCAGCCCGACGGCCAACGCGACCTGCGCGATCAACCGCATCACGATCAACCGTTTCAGCGAGTGTGAGTGGGTCGCCGTTCACGTCGACGTCGTCAAAGTCATCAACGGGCGTCCGGTCATCGAAGGAACCGCCGACTTCGACGTTAAACACCAGATGACCCTGAAGGCCAACTCCGCCAACTGGGGTGAGAAGTTCACCGTCTCCAAGGCGAGGACCACCGGCCAGGGCAGGGGCGTCGCCGTCAACGTCTCCGCCCTCTCCGGAGGCGGCACCAGGGCCACGGCCCGCTTCCCGCAGGGGCACACCCTGGACAGCGCGGCCAGCGGCAGTGCCGACTACAAGACCGGCGCTATCGCCCCGAAGAAGATCAACCCCAAGGCGAAGACCACCTACAACTACACCTTCACCAAGCCCGGCTACCGCCCCGGCAGCGTCTCCTACACCTCAGCCGTCTACCGCTGCGACAACTACTACGGCAGCAGCCGGGCCAGCCGGTCCGGCTGCGCGTTCACCGACGCCCCGACCGGGGTGAGCATGGTCGGTCTGCCCCGCATCGACGAAGGCATCCGCAAGCTGCGCTCCCGCGGCGGCCACTATGGGGACCCCAACGGCGGCAAGCCCCTGCACTGGATGATCAACAAGACGCAGGAGAACGCCAACCGGGCCGCGGTGTGCCCACGTACCGCGCCGCCGGACATGCGCCGCGCCGGCCGCACTTCCTGTGACGAGTACCCCTTCGCCTCCACCAAGGAGGGCGGCACCCACCTGCCCGCCAACCAGCGGGAGATCACCTGGGTTGCCGTCAACGAGAACAAGGCCCAGGGCGGACGCATCACCGCATGGCGCGGCCAGATGCACGTCATGGACGGCGACCCGTTCTACGTGATCGCCTGACCGTGGCTACACTCCCCGCCCCAACAGGGTGCCCCCTCCCAGTTTCGCCCGGGAGGGGGCACCCTGCCCCCGTTCAAGGAGGCCCCCTTCATGCTGGTCCGTGAAGTCTCGTTCACCGTCGACCTTGGCGAAAACGGCTACCTCATCGGCTTCACCGACGACTACGAGTATCCAGCCGAGATGCCCTTCGGCTGGCGCTGCGGCCCAGCCGCCGACGAAGCCGCTGTCGTCCTGACCACCACCGACACCGGCCCCCTGCAGATGACCATCCAGGTCCACGACGCCCCGCCCGCGCCCGAGACCAGCGGAGAGTGGGAGCCCGCGGAGGAAATCAGCCTGCGCGCCGACGAGCCCACCCTCTACCTCGCCACTCTCGAGCAGGGCGACATCCTCGACGCCTGGCCGGAGGAGGAGCCTTGCCTCGAAGTCCCGCCCACCCCGGAAGGCCAGGGCTGGGTGCGGATGCGCTTGTACTGCCACGCCGACGACCCCGAACCCGGCATCGGCGACCACGGAGAACGCCACCTGATCCAATTGTGGCGCGCCCCCGAGACGCCCCCGGTACACCCCGACATCACCGAGGCAGACCGCCAGGCGCGCGCCGACTACGCGGCGAACATGGCCATGCCTGTTGAGGACTACACCGCCACGTACACGCACACGTATACGTACAACGGTGAACCAGACTGACACGGGACGTGCCGCAGCAGCGCGTCAGGCCTCCAAGGAGGGCAGGGGCTTTCCGTACACCCAGTTCAGGCAGGAGCCGGCCTGGAACAGCCCGTGTTCAGCGGGTCGGCGGTGGCCATCGGGCAGCCGTGCCCAGCGGTCTTCCGCGCCGTCGCCCTTCCCGGTTCCAGCCGTCCTGGGGCCGCGCCCGTGCGCGACGGCAGTGTGCTGAGCGAGCCAGCGAGCGAGCGGCACGCCCTCGCGCCGGGGCCCAAGCCCGCGAGCGAGGCCGGGCACCTGGAGCTGCTCGGCAACCTGCTCGAGCCAGGCCTGCGGGTCGGCGCCGGAGTGGTGACGGCGCTGCTCCCAGGCCCACATGGCCTCGGCGAGCACGATGGTCTCGGAGTAGACGACCGCGGGGGCGGTCTTCCGGCGGCCTTTGGACATGCCTTTCACGGAAGCCCCGGTGCGGCTCTACCCAATCGGTTGGTGAGCCCGATCACCGAGGCACCGGACTCGCCGCTTAGGATCTTCCACCCCGACGTCGTCCTTCCCACGGTGTCGGCCCCGGCCTCCCCGGCCGACAGCTGACCCTCTTCCTCGCGGCCCGTCCGCCCCGCCGCTGACCGCGACGAAGCACGGGCCGCGGTGCCGTCCACAATGAGCACGGTGTGTCGGTTGATCACGAGGTCTCGGCGGTCTTCTCGTCGTGTGCGCGGAGCATCCGCATGACGGTCACGGGGAGGGGTGTGGGCCGCGCTTCGTGCCGGTGGGGATGACCAGACGGGAGGCGATCTCGCGCAGGGAGAGGTGCTTGTCGTCGCGCAGGCGCAGGGCGGTGGCGAGCATGTCCTCGTCGCAGACCTTGACGCTGCCGATGACCTTGCCCTTCGCGCGGGCGGTCTCCTGGCCTTCGAGGGTGCTGTCGCGGATGTAGTCGCGTTCGGACTCGGCCATGGCCGGGTCGTGCCTGCCGGCCAGGGGGCCGGTGAGGAATTCCAACTCGATGTCGACGTCGCGCGGTTCCTCTGCGCGGAACCACCCGGGAGAGGGCGTCCTGCACGCTGTACCGGACGTAGAGTGAGTCGGCGAGCGGTGACTCGTCCGGGCCGCTGTCGTCGATTCGGCGGGCGATGCCCTCCGAGGCCGACGACGGCGCGCCCTCGGCCTCCACCAGCAGCCGGAGCCGCTCGGACTCGGACGCCTGGTTGTTGAGCAGCATCGGCTCGACCAGTGCGCTGGCGGCCCCCAGGGAGCTGCCCGTCATCAGCAGTTGGAACCAGGCGAAGCCTGCGGTCAGCAGTACGTCCCCCGTCGAGGGCCGCTTTCCGCACCAGCTGATCCGACCCCACCTGTACGTCGTCGAGGGTGGCCTGCTCGCTCTCTGGCATCGCCCCGCTGACACTCGACCCCTCGCTTTCCGTGGGCACCAACGCCAGTTCCTCGCCCGGGCCGTCCCAGCGGGGGACCATGACGGTGGTGGGGCGTTTTTCACGAACGATAAGTAGCCCACGGAACCCGCCAGAGCACGGTCACAGCGGGCGTTGCTGGGCCGTGGTGGCAGTCTCGCTCAGTTCTCATGAGTCTCGGCAACCGCGTGACCACCAACGGCTCTGCCTGCACTGCCGTTCGGGTCCCTTTTCTGGCCACCGGACATGAGGCCACGCCAATCATGCAGAGACGATCCGGTCCAATTTCGACTTCACAACGCCCCTGCGTGACGAGCACGTCCCAGACGCGTTATCCGGGCGTCACGCCTTCAACGGGAAACGGATCCGGCCATCACGTCGCTGTCGCACATTCTTCCGGTCACCATTCTCGGACGCTGGGGGATTATCGCGGATACCGATGGATGCCAGGGATTCTGCTGGTGTCGGCGAGACCTCAGTGGGTAGAATCGCGCGCTGTTCGCGGTGGCGGTCGGTGAGGTCGGTGGTGGGGGGGGCGAGGGCACCGTGATTGAGCTGCAGAACCACACAGCCCAAGGCGGTCTTGTCCGAAATTCCGAACGGGCGCTCGCTTTCCTGGCCTGCGACGTTTACAACTCGCCCACAATATCCCCAAACGATCACCGTAAAGCGGTCCACGCGACAGCAGTGGGCCCTCCTTTTTTCTTGGCGTTCGCGACTGGAGTCCGTGTCTGGGGCCACGAAGTCGACGTGCAGCGAAAAGGCGGGTGCTTCGTTTTCAAGACAAGAGAAGTGTGGAGTGTGATGCCATGAATCGGGTCGACAGAGACTCGCGCCGGCCGGCCCGCAGGCTTGCGGAGCCGCTGGCGCGCATGGGCTTATCCGTTCTCTTACTGGCGGGCGGCGCCGTGGGAGCGACGGCTGGAGCGGCCGCCGCTTCGAGTGCCGACGGCACGGTGACGGTTGAGGTGCTGCGCGACTTCTTCGGCACCGGCGTGATCAACGCGACGATGGACGTGCCGCAGCGGGGCATGAAGGTGGAGATCTCCGACCCCGCCGGGCACCATGTCACCGGCGTCACCGATGCCACCGGAAAGGTCGTGGTGTCGCAATCGACCGTGCTGAGCGGCGGCCAGTACCGCGTCGACGTCAGCATCCCGGCACCGTACAGCGGCTATCTGCAGGCGGCGCCCGCCTCTACCGCGGGGAACCACTTCGACAGCTTCACGTCCTTCGTGGATGTGTCGGACGGAAAGAACGCCTCGGTAGTGACGGGGGTGTGGGATCCGGCCGACTACACGCTGCCGGACTCGCGGTATTTCGTACCGGTCCAGAATGGCGCCAACGGAACCGACACCCGGGCATTGGTGGCGTTCGGGACGGAGACCCGGGGCACGTGTCCCACCGATGTGGCGTGCCCGGCCACGCTGGCCACGCAGGCCCAGGTGGGCACGACGTTCGGGCTGGCGTACGACAAGTACCGCAGTCGGCTGTTCCAGAGCGCGTTCGCCCGCCGGTACGCCCCCTACGGACCGAAGGGCGCCGGCGCGATCTATACGGTGCCGGTCAACGGTGGAGGTGCGCCGCAGCTGTTCGCGCAGGTGCCGGCCGCGGCGGTGACGCCGCACGACACCGCCAACATGATGAAGGATCCCGGGTTCACTAACGCACCGGGCAAGGAGAGCATCGGTGGCCTGGCCCTGTCGGAGGACGGCTCCACGCTGTACGCGGTGAACCTGCTGACCCGCAGCCTGGTGAGCTTCGACGCGACAGGGGCCACCGCCTCGGTGCCCGAGGCGACGGTGCCGATCCCGGACCCGGGGTGCTCGAGCCCCGGCGACTGGCGGCCGTTCGGTCTCTCCGTCCACAACAACTCGCTGTACGTCGGCGGTGTGTGCAGCGCGGAGAGCACGCAGCAGCGCGCGGACCTGAAAGCCTACGTCTACACCTACGACGGCAAGCGGTTCACCACGGTGCTGACCCATCAGCTCACTGACAAGCGCGGCGTCGTCCTTCGCGGTGACGAGGGCATCGCTCAGGCCACTCACTGGAACCCATGGAACACCTCCCTGGCAACGTGGGACGAACGGAAGGTGCGTAACGCCTTCATCGATCCGCAGCCGGAGCTCGCCTCCCTCGCCTTCGGCCGCGACGGTTCGATGATCCTGGGTTTCCGCGACCGGTTCATGGACGTGCTCAGTGCCAAGGGGCTGGACCCCCGCCCGGGGAACAGCACGTCGGAACTCGGCATGTCCGGTGGTGACATCAACATGGCTTGCGCCGATCCCACTGGTGGATACGCGTGGGAAGGCACAGGAGGCTGCCCCAATCACGCCACCCTCGCCAACGATGGCGGCCAGGACAACGGTGTCGTCGAATACTTCCCGGGCGACTTCTTCGCCGGCGGACACGAGGAGACCGCGCTGGGGTCGGTGGCCTACATCCCGCGGCAGCAGTGGGTCGTCAGCACGGAGTTCGACCCGACCGTCAACGTCGAAAGCGCCGGGACCGGTTACCACGACATCACGACCGGTCAGGGCCCGGGCAACGACCCGACCCACAACGCGTACCAGTTCATCGGTAGGGAACAGAACGGGTTCGGCAAGGCCGGCGGGCTCGGTGACATCGCGTACGCGGCGGCGAACGCGCCGATCCAGATCGGCAATCTCGTGTGGTTCGACGGCGACCACAACGGAATCCAGGACCCGGCGGAACCGCTCCTGCCGGACGCAACGATCAACCTCTTGGACGCGAGCGGTAAGCAGGTCGCCACGACCAAAACCGATGCCGCCGGCGAGTACTACTTCGGTGGTGTCGGCGCCGCGTACCAGCTCACACCGGGTGCGAAATACACGGTTCAGTTCGACGTGTGCACCGCGGACACCAGCAAGGTGCCCGGCCAGCCCCCGGCGAGCGAGCTGCGGTTCACGCTCCCGCGAGCCGGTGCCAACCGTGCGCATGACTCCAATGTGACCCCGCCGACCACGGGGGAGTTGTGCAACGGCTACGCGCCTGTCACGGCGCCGGACAAGCCGGGCGGGGTCGATCACACGATCGACGCCGGGGTGTACATCCCGAAGGCAACGCCGACCCCATCCCCGACCCCGACGCCGAGTCCGAGCTCGCCGCCGGCCTCGCCGCCGGGCTCTACGCCGCCGTCACCTGGGCCGCCTGCCAACAACCCGGGCCCGGCCGGTGGGGACACGGGTTCACTGGCGCACACCGGTATGACCGGGCTGCCAGGGATGATCGCCCTCGTCGGCCTGCTGGTGGGTGCGGGCGTGGTCTTCGCGTATCTGAGCCGGAAGTGCCGCGCCCAGAAACACTGAACGAACCGGAACAACAGTGATCTGCCCGCCCGCGGTCCGGATGGAGCGGTCGGGCAGATCACGTCTCGGCCGGCCCACGAGGGCCGGCCCTGGCGTCGTCTGTGACCGGACTGCCGGGCGCCGCCGCGACCGAACGGCGGCCGAGCAGTGTGGTGACCTGAGAGGGTGAATCGGAAGAGTGTCAGCGTCGAGCCGCGTGCGCAGCGTGAGAACCAAGCAAGCCATACCGGGCCGTGCGGCCGGTCGGTGCCGATGGCTGCGGCCGCGCTGGGCGGCAGCCTTCATCGGCACAGCGGCCGTCGCAGTGGGTGCCGCGATCCTCCTCGCCGGCGGCGGCTCCGGCTCCAGCGGTCCGCGCGCACTGACGTCGGATGAGGCGAACCGGCTGGCGATCACACGGTTCCGTAACTACGAGGCGCACGGCCGCGCGGTGACGATCACTGTGCCGGGCACAGCCGGAGCGTTGATCGTGACCGGGTCCGTCGACTACCGGGGCAAGCTCGGTTACGGCGTGGTGCACGGCACCGGGCGCGACACATCCAGCGATGGGCTGATTGAGTGGACGGCCGCCTCGGTGTTCGTCCACCCGATGACGAACGCCCCGGCGCACGCACCCGCCTCGCCGCCCCGCTCGGGCTGGTACGGCCGTCCGCTGCAGTCGTCCGGCAGCTCGCTGGACAGTTCCCTGGCCATCGCACTCAAGCTCGGCAGCGACCGGCCGGACAACGCCGAACTGCTGCCGCAGAACGGCGCCGCCTGGTGGGGACGAGACCAGGTGGACGGGCATCGGGTGGACGTCATGACGGGGCCGTCCTCCCGTGACCGCTCCGGCACGGCGGGCAACGTGCGCTACTGGGTCGCCTCGGACGGCACCATGTACCGGGTCCGCGTCAGCGTGGCTTCCGCGTCGCAGCCGGTGGTCATCGATTTCGACACCCAGAAGTACGTTCCGGTCAAGCCGGTACCCGGAGTCACCCCGACCCGGTAGCCGCTGCTCAGGACGCTCATGACGTCTGCACCCGCGCGCCTGCGGCGAGCAGGGACGCCGACGGCAGCGGGATGCCTGCCGTGTCCGGCAGGGCCGGAACGGCCGGGACGGCGGTGGCGCCCGTAGTGGTGGCGCCTGGGAACTGCGGCTGTGGACCAGGCGCCGCGACCTCGGTGAACGGGATGCCACCGGGCGCCGTCGGCATCGCCCACCTGCCGGCCGGCGAGAGCGAACTGGACGGAAGCGGGCAGGACGCGGTTGCCGCGAGCCGGGCGGGCACTGTGGTGCGCAGAGCGTTGCCGCGCAGGCAGTTGCCCCGTCCCCGTGTGGCGGTGGGGAAGGTCCAGCCGACGTCGACGCCGTTGCCGGTGAACGTGTTGTCCACGATCTGGTTGCCGATTGGTGGAATGTCGGCGTTTGCGGTGATCACCAGCCCGGCGTTGCTGTTGTCGGCGATGCGGTTGCGGATGAACTGGTTGTCGCTGCCGCCGTCGATGCCGATGCCGGTGCCCCACCCGCCGTCGGCCTGCTCCGGAGTGGCCCTCTGCTGGTTGGCAGCGATCAGATTGCCCGCGATGACGGCGCCCCGCTGCGGGAGCAGCTTCTCCTGGTGGTCGGAGTCGGTGGTCAGGCCGACTCGGTTGCCGACCAGGCGGTTGCCGACCACGTACATGTCGCCACTGGCGTTGGTGCCTTCGTAACCGACCGCGTTGAGCTCGGCGACGTTGTCCCGCACCACGATGTGACACGGCTTGCACTGCCCGGCATAGATCCCCGAGTCGGCCCCGCCGGACGCGTACGAGTGCTCGATGACACCGTTTTGCGCGGAGAACGCGTAGATTCCGTACAGCCCGTTGCGGGTCGCGGTCACATACGACACCAGGAACGACTTCAGGAAGGTGACGGGCTCATCGCCGGTGTCGTAGCCGCCGCTTCGCCCCGGCAGCCCGGCGGCCGCCTTCGCCGAACCGGTGACCAGGACCCCGTTCTGCGTGTTGTTCTCCACGGTCAGGTTCTCCACGGCCACCCCGGGCGCCGCGACGACGATGCCGTTCGGCTGCTGCAACCGCCCGTCGATGACGACCTTGTCGCGGGACTCACCACGAAGAGTGACACCAGGCGTGGAGACCTTCACCGACTCGTGGTAGACGCCCGGAGCGACCAATACCAGGTCACCGGGGTGAGCGAGAGACACCGCATCTGAGATCGTCGGGGCATCGCCAGGCACTCGGATCGTCACATGCGCACCGCTCGGCCGCCGGCCTTTGCCCGATCCGCCATCGCCGCCGCTGCAGCCGACCACAAGTGTCAGCGTGCCCAGTACCGCCGCCAACACGCGAAGAGCTAATCGAGGCATGATCACAGTCTGGCATGACGCCCAATCCCGCGCCAGAAT
The DNA here is from genome assembly GCF_055639175.1 of Streptomyces sp. NPDC107546. Lineage (NCBI taxonomy): Bacteria > Bacillati > Actinomycetota > Actinomycetes > Kitasatosporales > Streptomycetaceae > Streptomyces > Streptomyces sp. NPDC107546. Next base: position 24,139 of record NZ_JBVKBA010000050.1, read on the forward strand.
CGGGAGGTTGCCCGGCACACAGGAGGCGGGTGTGGCACCCTGCACACCATGCACCGAGCCGATCACCACCCGTCGCGCCGCACGTTCCTCGATGTCACCGGCGCCATGGTGGCCGCCGGTCTGACCGCCGGGTGCACATCGGACTCCGCACAGCCAGGCCGCAACGCCCCAAGCGCAGCGGCCACGCCCCTGTCGGTTCCGGCGACGGGCCGGCACCAGGCAGGCATCACGCTCCCCCAGCCGGCCCAGCCCAACCTGCTCGCCGTGGTGGCCGACGTCGGTGCCACCGTCGCTCCCGGCCCGTTACTGGCCGAACTCGGCCAGGCCATCCGCACACTCACCGCGGGGACCGACCCGCGGCTGCTGGGCCTGCCGCCGGGCGACCTCACCGTGACCGTCGGCGTGGGCCCTCGGTTGGTGCGCACGGCCGGTGCCTCGCTGCCCGGCGCGGCCGACCTCCCGCGGTTCTCCCGCGAGCGGATCGCGCCGCAGGCACGCGGCGGTGACCTGCTGATACAGATCTGCGCCAGCGACGCGCTGCTCTTACCGGTCGTCGCCGCCGCGCTCCTGCACCAGGCCGGTGACCGCATCCACGAACGCTGGCGGCAGTCCGCACGCCGTGGTGCGAACGTGCCCGTCGGCAACGGTCTTACCGCGCCACGAAACCCGCTCGGTTTCATCGACGGCATCGTGGGCCCGCACACGACCGCCGAACAACAACGCGACCTGTGGCTTGCCGGGCCCCCCGCGGTCGCCGGCGGCACCCTTGCCGTACTGCGGCGCATGGAACTCGACCTGCCGCGGTTCGCCGCCCTGTCCGTAGCCGAGCAGGAAGCCGTCTTCGGGCGGCGGCGGGCCAGCGGCGTCCCCCTCTCCGGTGGCCCCGTCGCCTCGGGCCCGGACCTCGGCGCCAAGACACCAGACGGACGCTACCTCGTCCCCGCTAACGCCCACGTGCGCAGGGCGAACCCCGCCGTGGTCGGCGCCGGCCTCATGCTCCGCCGCTCCTACAGCACCGACGAGCCCGCCCCCGGCCTGCTCTTCATCAGCTTCCAGAACGACCTGCGGACCTTCACCGCCACCCTCACCCACATGGACACCTCCGACGCACTGCTGCAATTCACCACCACAACCGCCAGCGCGACATTCCTGATCCTCCCCGGCTTCGACCAGCAGCACCCGCTCGGTTCCCAGCTGTTCGGCTGATCACGCCATACCCCGCTGCTTCGGCCTGATCAGCACCCGCCGGCCTCCCGGCGCACGACGCGGACATGCCGAGCCCCCTGGGCAGTCGTTCCCGATCCCGGCGAAGGCCCGGGCGGCGTGCTGAAGGGCGGGCGCTGTGCGGACGTCGCCGTGAGCGCTGCGGACGTCATAGCCGGGGCTTGTGCGCGAACACCCACCGGTTCCCCTCCAGCGCATCGTTCGGCTCGGGGAGAGGGCCTCGTCCGTGCTGATGGGTGAAGTCGAAGGGGGTATGTAGCGAGGTGGACCAGCCTTTGGCCGTCAGGTCGCCCGCCGAGTCGGGTCGTGGTCCCTTGTCGAAGAGGTGGAGCAGGTCGATGCCGATCTGTTCTCGCGTCGCCGTGTAGATCGCGCTGTCGCGGTACTCGAGCAGGTCCTTCTCCAGCTTGGCCTCGAAGGCCAGTGCGCTGCCTTCGGTGGTCAGCCGGTCCACCGTGTCGATGAGGTACGTCTCGGCGGGGCTCGGCAGGTAGAAGAGCAGTCCCTCGGCCAGCCAGACGCTCGGTGCGGCCGGGTCGAAGCCGGCGGTGGTCAGCGCGGTAATCCAGTCGGCGCGCAGGTCGACCGGTACGGGGACGCGCTTCACCCTCGGGGTGGCCGGCAGATCCGTGAGCACCTGGTGCTTGAACGCCAGCACGCCCGCCCTGTCGATCTCGAAGACCACACAGTCGGACGGCCAGTCCAGCCGGAAGGCTCGGGTATCCAACCCCGCACCCAGCAGGACCACTTGGCGGGCGCCCGCACGGACCGACCGGAGGAGGAAGTCGTCCAGGACCCTGGTCCGCAGGCCGAAGTAGCGGGCGAACCGCCCCCACAGCGGGTTGTCGTCCCCGTCCGGGACCTGCTCGATGCGCACCGGCCAGTTGGCGCACGCCGGGGCGGCGCGCACGAAGTGTTCCGCGTAGACGTCCTGGGCCAGGCTGTCGTGGCGGTGGGTCTCGATCGCCCGTGCCGCGGCGACCAGGAGGGCGGTCAGACCCACGCCTCCGTCCACGCCTTCCACGTCCGTGTGCTGCGGCGCCGTGCCGACCATGGCTCCTCCGCCTGCGGGAGTGGGCACTGCGGGGTGCCTGCTTGTCGGATGCGGTGAGTCTGCGGTGCTGCCTGCCTGGCTCATCGGTTTCTTCCCTCCGGGAGCAGGACGGGTTTGACCACGCGGCCTGCGTCGCAGTCGCGTTCGGCCTCGTTGATGTCGGCCAGCGGGTAGGTGCGGATCAGCTGGTCGAAGGGGAAGCGTCCGGCCTGCCACAGCCCTGCCAGCCGGGGTATCAGCAGTCCCGGTATGGCGTCCCCTTCGCAGATGTGGCGGATGCTGCGGCCTCCCTCCAGCGTGCCCGGCTCGAGCGGCAGCGCGGTGTGCAGCCGTGCCACCAGGCCGAGGCTGCCGGTGGGGCGCAGGGCCCGGAGCGCGTCGTTGATGAGCGGCGGCGAGGCCGTGGTGTCCAGCGCGTACTGCGCGCCGCCGTCGGTCAGCCGCCGGATCCGCTCGGGCAGTCCGGCTGTTTTGGCGGGCAGCGGGATCGCGCCGAACTGTTCGGCCAGGGCCAGCCGCCCGGGATGCCGGTCGACGGCCACGGTCAGAGCGCCGGCGGCGGTGGCCGCCATCACCGCGGCCAGGCCCACCGCTCCCGCGCCGAAGACCGCGAGGGTGTCGCCGGGGCTCGCGCCGAAGGCGTTCAGCACGGCTCCGGCGCCGGTGAGGAAGCCGCAGCCGAGCGGCCCGAGCAGCTCGACGGGCAGTGCGGCATCGACCCGGACGGCGTTGCGGGCCGGGACGAGTGCGTACTGGGCGAACGAGGACTGGCCGAACCACCGGGGGGCCAGCGCACCCCCGGTTGAGTCGGTGAGCCGCGGCGCGTCCTCCTTGCGTCCTCCGAAGAGGTTGAGGGAGGCGAAGGAGTCGCAGTAGGCGGGGGCCGCACCGCGGCAGTTCCGGCAGTGCCCGCAGGAGTCGAAGCTCAGCACGACGTGGTCACCGACGCTGATCGCGGTGTCCGGGCCGCCTCCCGTCCGTACCACGACCCCGGCCCCCTCGTGGCCGAGCACCGCCGGCAGCGGACTGCGCCCGGCGGATCGCCGGACCGCGAGATCGGTCCGGCACATACCGCAGCCCGCGATCTCGACCAGGATCTCGCCGTCGGCGGGTTCCGTGCCCAGGGCCACCTCCTCGACCGCGAACGGTCCTCGTATGAGCGCAGTACGGCTGCCTGGAACCTCATCGTCATGCCTCCTGCGGGCGGTGGACGACGAACGGCCGGAGGTTGCCGTAGAGCCCCCACGGCCCACCCGCGACGCCGACACCGCTGTTCTTGACGCCTGCGAAGGGCTGGGCGAGGGACAGTTCGGCATGGTGGTTGATCCAGGCTGTGCCGCATTCGAGCCGGTCGGCCACCGTCGCGGCCCGGTCGAGGTCGGTGCCCCATACGGAGCCGCCCAGTCCGAAACCGGTGCCGTTGGCCGCGTCGACGGCTTCGTCGAGGCTCCGGTACGGCAACACCGGCAGGACCGGTCCGAACTGTTCCTCGGTCACCACCGGGCTGCCGGGCGGGACGCCGGCGAGGATCGTGGGAGCAAAGAAGTAGCCCGGCCCGTCCAGCCGGTGGCCGCCGGCCGCCGGCCGGGCTCCGTCCGCCAGGGCCTGCTTCGTGACCTGCTCGACCCGGGCCAGCTGGGGGGCGTTGTTGACCGGGCCCAGCCGGGTGTCCGGGTCGAGGCCGGCACCGACGGCGACGGTCTTTGCGCGCTGGGCGAGGGCTTCGACGACCTCGGCGTGGAGCCGGGCCGGGACGTAGACGCGTTTGACCGCCATGCAGACCTGCCCACAGTTACGGATCGCGGCCCAGAACAGCCGGTCCGCGATCCGGTCCACCTCGACGTCGTCCAGCAGGACGGCGGCGTCGTTGCCGCCCAGTTCCAGGGTGACCCGGGCCAGCGAGGCCGCCGCCGCTTCGGCGACGGCCCGCCCGGTGGGCACCGAGCCGGTGAAGGTGACGTGGCGGATGCCCGGGTGGGAGGCGAGGCGGGCGCCGAGGGGTTCGCGGCCGGTGACGACGGTCAGTACGTCCTCGGGCAGGGCGGTGGCGAGGACGGAGGCGAGCAGTCGGGTGGCGAGGGGGGTGAATGGGGATGGTTTGAGGACCATGGTGTTGCCCGCCGCGAGTGCTGGCGCGAACTTCGCTGCCGCGAGCTGGAGGGGAAAGTTCCACGGCACGATCGCGGCGACGGGCCCCAGGGGCCGCCAGCGGATCTCGCTGTGCACCGGCCGGCCGTCGGTGATCCGCCGGGTTCTGGGAGCCAGGTCGGCGAAGTAGCGCAGGCGGGCCGCCGTACGGGCGATCTCCGCGTACGACTCGGCCAGGGGCTTGCCCTGTTCCCGGGTGAGCAACCGGGCGAGGTCGTCGCCAGCCGTCTCCACGGCGTCGGCCGCCACGCGCAACGCGGTGGTGCGGGCGGCGGGGTCGGCGCGCCACCCGTGCCAGGCCCTTTGGGCCCGGTCGACCACGGCGTCCAGCTCGTCCGGCTGCTGGTCAGGCGCCTCGTCGAAGGCCTCCCCGGTGGCCGGGTCGACGACGGCGAAACGCGCGGCCCGGCGTCCGGGGATGCGGTCGGGCTCAGATGTCGGCATGCCAGAGGTCAATTCACGGCGGGGACGCCGGCCGCGTGCTCCCGGGCCTGCCGGTCCATCTCCGCCCGGAAGGCGGCCACCAGATGCGGCTGAATCCTTCCAGCATTGCGGTCGCCGCCCTCGCAGACCGCTCCGCGCACGCCCACAATGTCCGTGCCGATGCAGGTCAGCGGACCGAGGTCGGTCTGCTTGACACTGCCCGCGAGGGCGGCGAGCCGACCGGACGCGTGGGCCAGCCGGACGAACTCGGCACAGACGTCCGGCGGAACGTGGTCGAACAGCCGCGTCCCGTCCTTGATGGCGGTGTCAAGCATGGCCGCGTCGGCGCCGGAGCGGGCGGCGATGTCGGGCACGGCGAGCGGATTGACGCAACCGATGCGGTGAGCGTCGGCGTAGCCGGAGGCGACGACGAGCGCCTCGGGGCGGTAGTCCTTCACCGCCCGGACGACGGCGCGCATGACGTCGATGCCCTGACCGGGCGTCGTGCATCCGTAGAGGCCGACCTTGATGTACGTGGCGCCGGAGACGACCGCGCCGAGCGCGGCCTGGGCCACCGTGCCGGGCTTGTACGGGACGTCTCCCACGGTGGCGGACACCGGTTTGTCCGCCGGGACCGCGTCACGGATCTCCCTGATGACCCAGGGGAAGTTGGCGCCGAGCGAGCCCTCGTCGGGCTTCTTGACGTCGACGATGTCGAGGTGCTCCGCCGCCTTCGCACAGTCGAGGGCCTCCTCGACACTGTCCGGGGAGATGAGAAGCAACACCATAGGCTCCTTCCGCCGCATGTCCGCCTGGCCGAGGACAGGGGTGCGGATCACCTGGTCCATGTGCGGTGTGCTCATCATTTCCGCCGCTCGAGGGCACCGGTAGAGCGTGCGGGCTTTCCCATCGGGCGCTCGTGCCCACGCGCAGTGCGCCGCGCGCACCGGCGTGAACCCGACTCACTGATCAATTCGACCTGAGCTCGATTCAGGCCCTTAGCCGTTGGGCCGAGGGGAACGACACTCTTCCGTTAGTGTCGATGATCTTGCGCCTGACTACCTGTGGGAACGTGTCGCCCCGTTGCTTCCTCGCCAGCCTCCGCGGCGTCAGCGGTATCTGCAGCTCCTGCTGGAGGCGATCGGCAATCCTCGCCGTGAGGCTGCTGACGTGCGCGAACGGGAGGCCGCCAGGGGCCGTCAGAGGGAGTGAGGCTCAGCTGCAGCGCGTGGCTAAGCAGAAGGCAGCCGAGCGTGAGCCCGCCGTCCTGTCTGCGCCAACTGAGGGGCGAAGTTCACCGACGACCGGTGGGAGGCGACGGCGGCATACCCGAAGCCGGGGCCACGGTGGCATCCGACGCTCTGCGACGGCTGCGAGGACCACGCCATCGAGGCCGCGAGACGGGACGAGTACGAGCGCCAGGAGCAGAACCAGGCCGTACCCGAGCAGAAATCCAGCGGCACGTGGCTCCCCCACTTCCGCGGCTGACGCGCCGGAACCGGCTGTCGATGCCACTCAGCTGAGTGAACATCCCAGCCCCGGACGAACCGGTCGTCCCCAGTGGACGTCGACCAGAGCATGAAGCCGATCAGGGACGAACACGTGGCGGAGCCAGGGCTCGTCGTCGTGGACATCGCGGCCGCGGACGACGCCACCGCTTTCGCTCTCCAAGGTGCGCTCGCCGAACGCTGGGCGACGGGGACAGACGACCGGACGACCAGGGTGCCCGGCGAGCCGGGCGTCCGGCTGCGTTGCTACCTCGATCTGCGCCAGGAGCTTCCCGCCGCGGTCGGCCCGACCACGAAGCCGACCACGGCGTAGGGCTCATGGCGAGGCAGGGTCCTCGCCGAACAGCGGTACCTGCGCTACGCCGACGTCCGTACGGATACGGTGCGGCCGGGCCGGGTGCCTCCACCGTCCACCACTGTCCCGGGCGACATCGACGGCCACCTCCATCACCACCTCGGGCTCCACCAGGACCACCTCAAGCGTGCGCTGCGTCCCCCACCCTGCCGAGAACATCCACCCGTCCCACGGGTGCGCACCCATCGGCGGGACCAGCACGCCGACCAGGGAGCGGCTGACGGCCTGGGACAGTGTGGTGCTGCGCCCGGCGTACTGAAGGCGGCCTGCGGCGTCGTAACGGCCCAGCAGCACCGTCCGGGGCGCGGCGAGGGAGCCGGTGACGGCGCCGATCACAGCCTCGGTGGTGACCCGCACTTTGTACTTCCGCCACGATCGAGCGCCCCCGACGTAGGGTCCGTCCAGCCGCTTGAAGCACAGCCCCTCCACCCCGGCCGCCGTCCACTCCAGCCACCCTCGCGCCACAGCCGGGTCGGTGGTCGAGGGGCACAGCGTCAACGGCGCCTCCAGACAGTGGTCCGTGAACAGCGCCTCCAACGCCGCGCGCCGCCGCTCGTACGGCCAGCCGGTCAGGTCCGCACCCACGTGAACCAAGTCGAAGACCACGTAGTGCGCCGGCCACTGGCGCGCCGCCTCGGCCGCACCCGACCCGCGCCGCGCGAGACGCTGCTGAAGCCGCTCGAACGCCAGCCGGTCCCGCTCCCACACCACCAGCTCGCCGTCCAACCCGGTGTCCGCCGGCAGCCGTGCGAGGGCCGCCGCCCGGATCTCGGGGAACGACGCCGTCATATCCGTGCCCCACCGGGAACGCAGCAGTACCCGGCCGCCCGCGTGCACGGCGAGCTGGGCGCGGTAGCCGTCCCATTTCGGCTCCGCGGCCCACCCGGTGGGCAGAGCGGAGCTGTTCACGGCCACGGTCAGCATCGGATCAGGCAGGTTCCACGTCACACGGTCATGCCTTCCACGCCGGCCACTGGCAGTCCGGCTGAGATTCCGCAGCCACCCGGCAGCAGCTCAGAACCGCCCACGGGCTAACTGTGCTCGTCGATCCAGGCTTGGGGAATGAGGGCCTCGCCGTCGCGCCAGTTGTAGCGGACGCAGTCCTGGTACCACGGGTCGGGCAAATTGGCGTGGTCGCTGACGATGAGCTGGAAGTGCGGTGCGAGGTCGTTCACGAAGCGGTACATGAGCTCGAACATGCCGCGGACGGTGTTGCGGTCCTTGTCGGAACGGATGAGGTTGGGGTTACCGCTTTCTTTGGCGACGTCGGAGGGGTAGAAGGGCTGGGTGATCTGGTCCAGCAGGAGCATGCGGGGCACTGGCCGCTCGTGAAGGGTGAAGTAGCGGTGTAGGGCCAGGTGGGCGACGAGGTGGTAGCCGACCCAGTTCTCGCCGCTGCCGATGCGGAGCAGGGGGGTGATGCCCTGGTCGGTGTCGGCCAGGACGGTCGGTTTGCGGACGTCGAGGCGGATGCTGCGTTCGCTGTGCTCGAGGTTGAGTTCCTGCGCGTAGTCGGTCATATCGGTGCTGATGTAGTTGAGAGCATGCTCGAGCCGGTCCTGCATGGCGTCCGTGTCGAGTTCGGCTTCGAGATCGTTGACGGTGGCCTGGGCGAGGGCTACGGCCGATCGCAGCTGCAGGAGGCTGCCCTCATAGTCGTCCCCGGTGTCCGGGAGCTGGCTGAGGTGGGCGTCGATCCGCCCCCGGAGGAAGGCGCGTTCCTCTGTCTGGGCGCGGAAGCGTGTACGGTCGGCTTCCAATTCGGCCAGTGAGTTGAGAGCTCCTTCGATGCCACGCAGTTCTTCCCGGGCGGCGTCAGCTTGGTCGGCCAGTTCTCGCAGTGCCTCCTCGCGCCGGGGCCGTACCGTGCCCACCGAGGCGAGCTGGCCGCGCAGGGCATTCAACGTTCGGTGCATGTCGTCCACCGCTGCATCTGGCTGCGGCAGTTGTGACCCGCACAGTGGGCACGCCACGTCCTCGGCTTCCGAGCCGGTGTCGGTGGGCAGCAGGTCGACGGCGTGCAGGCGGGAAATGCCGCGCTGCACCGCCTGGGTGTAGCTGCCTTCTTCGGCTTCCTGCCGCCGCAGGAACTGCCGTTGCTCGTTAATTTCGCTCAGCTGGGCCCGCAACTGGTCGCGGCGCTCTTGCAGCGCGGCGGTGCGCTCAGCCTGGGACGACTCATCTTCGGTGAGTGACGGCGGGAAGCGGACCGCTTCGCGCAGCGCGTCGATCAGTGTCTCGCGGCTGTCGAACTCTTCTTGAGCCGATATCAATCCTGCCGTGCGGGCCTGGGCCAGTAGCAGGTGCAGGCGGGCGTCGATGTCCCCGTCCGCGGCCTCGGCCACCTTCAGATCCTGCTGTTTGCGGCGCAGCACACGTCGCGCGGCCGTTAGCTCATGCTGCTTTTGCGCTTGGTCCTCTCCGACTGCGCCGAGAAAGTACGGCAAGGTGGCGGTTAGCCGTGCTCCTCCGTCGCGTTCGCCCTGCCGGTGGAACAGGATGCTGCGTGTGGTGATCTCGTCCTGGTTCTGCAGGCACAGCGGCACGGCGTGCCCGAGATGGACCGCGAAGGGTGCTTGCAGGCTGCCGGGCTGGGGTTCACTGCGGACGTCGCCCAAGCCGATCCTGCGCCCGAGTTGCTGGCGCAGCTCGTCGGAGTCACAGTTGTTCGCCAGCCTTGCGTATGGCAGCGCTCGAAGGGTGGAACCGAACTCGAGCATCGCTGTGGAGACCGACTTCTTGTCCTTGGCGGGTAGCCGGCGGGCCACGAACGCCCGGGTGTCGGGCAGCTGCAGTACCACCGCTACCCATTCGACGGTCCTGGTGATCGGACCGACCGAGACGGGGGCGTCGTCACGGCCCAAGCAGAAGTCGACGATATCCAAGACGATACTTTTCCCGGTCCGTGAACTGCCGGTAATGATGTTGAGCTCACCCAGCCGGAACGTTAGCTCGCGGATCTTGCCGCTCTTGCTGTAGAGAATCAGGGATCGAAGCTGCACAGTGGTCAGACTCTCACGCCTAGTAGTGCCAGAAGGGTGGATGGCTGATCTATAGTGGCTGCCCACTTGCCTACCAGACGCGCCGCTTTCAGCAACTCCCGTAGCTCCCCGTCAACCCCGCGAGTGGCGAAGGGCATGGCGTGCACGAATCCGTCATCCACCCGGATCAGTCCGTGGCGCAGAGCGAACCGCAGGCCTTCGCGGAGCACCGGTAGCGTCGATTCGACCCGGGCTCCGAAGCCGGCCAGCAGCGCGGGATGCCGCGCGGCCCACGCTGGCAGATGTGTTCTGGTGCTGGCGGGCAGCGCTTCGCGTGTAGAACGGTGCAGCACCAGAACGGGAAGCACCAACGCGAGCGGCCACAACATCGCCCTGTTTCGCTTGAGCGCGTATTCGTGAGCTATTACGGCCTGCACCGCGCCCACCAGGGCCGGATTCAAGAAGGCGGCGACCGCCTGTGGCCGCTGCACACGGCTAGGCATGAACGGCCCCTACGGTCAGAGCCTTGACCCGCTGTACGAACTCGGGATGCCAGCCCACGCGGCCCTCATCCGCTAGGCAGTGATGCTGGCCGCGATGAAAGAAGGTCTGGTCGTACTGGTCGCGGATTCGCACCGTGACACTGTCCAGGACCTGCCACAGCAGTTCTTCGCCCGCGTCCTGCCGGTCTTGTTCACTGGCGTTCGCCGGCAGCCTTCGAGCCATGCGGGCAAAGAGCCGCTCCCATTCGTCGACCAGTTCTTCTTGGTACCGTTCCAGCTCTTCCACGTCAATCAGGTCACTGTCCACCCAGGCGATGGCCTGGGTGTAGGCCCGGTAGTAGTCCATCATCGCCTTTTCCAGCTCCGGCCGACCGAGATTGACCCATCGCAGCTGATGGACGAAGCAGTGATCGTTGTAGTCCGTTCCCTCACGCTGCGCGGCGTGCCAGTCGCTGCGCTGCACCAGAGTCGGCAGCCGGTCAGCGGTGTAGTCGTCGCGGATCTGCGCCACTCGCCGGTACACAGCCTCCACGGAGACGCTCGTCCGGCGCTTTTGCAGCATCTCCACGACCTGGTCGTACCACCACGCCCATAACTGCTCCATGAATGCAGCCTGCGGACGGGCATTGGACGGCAGGCCAGACCTCAGCCACTTTCGCACCGCCTGGTCGAGATCATCGATGCCGAGCGTGCCGTCGATGACCCGCATGCGCTCAACGAAGGTTGCCCGCTCCCTGACCGGCAAGGCCAGAAAACGCTCCCGTGCCTCAGCGGTTTCCTTGGACTTCGACTCGGCCGCAGCTGTCTCGAGCCGGCGCAGTGCCAGGGCAGGCTCTCGGCTCGTGCCACGTAGTGCAGCCGCCGCCGAACCTTCACGTGCCTGCTGCGTGGTGACGAGCGTCAGCCACGGCCCATCGGGATCACCGGGATCATGAGTGTCCATCCACGACCGGATCGTGCGCCACAAGTCGTCATCCCGGTCGCCCAGCGTGCGCGTTGAACGAGGATGGAACTTGGTCTGCAGCAGATCAACTGGCCTATCCGCGACTTCCCATGCGACGTCGTCATGCAGCTCGAGGCTGATCGCCCCGTCCGGCCGCTCGGACGACCCGCGCAATAGCTCCAGCAGCGCCCACTTTGCCTGGTACAGGTAGCCCAGGGCGGAAGCCGACGCATCGTGAGAGACAGAAGCCATGATCCATTTTCTTCACTTGGCACATAGCGTGTCTAGATGTATGCAAGGGGTCGTCGAACGATCGGCGTGAGGTACCGCAAGAGCGCACGACGGACACGAGGTCCGATGACGACGACCGCAACGCCTATGTCCATCGCATGTCGATGGCGGATAGTTGCTCGATCCGCTCGGGGGACAGCGTCGCTGCCCTGCTGCGTTGATTGCTGATCCAGGCCCCGAGCTTGATCTGCTGTTCTTCCTGGTCCTCGCCGCCATCGCCGTCCCCGTCGCCCCGCACGACGATCGTCTCGATGTGCTTCCTCGGCACCCGCAGGTGCCCCTCACGCTGGTAGAACTGCTTGGCGGCCGCATAGTTCATCGCCCACTTGTCTGCCT
>NZ_JBVKBA010000051.1:0-35839 GCF_055639175.1 Streptomyces sp. NPDC107546
GAACAACTCCCATAGACCGTCTGGAACCAGGTGCTCTACAAGTCTCTCCACGCGGGCTTAACGCCCCGCCCCCGCCAAAAGAAACGGTGTCTAAGTGGTCCGGTCTTTTGCTCAGAAAATGGTCCGCACGTGTGGGCAGACGCGCGCATACGCTCGGGTCGCCACGCATCTGATGGGAACCATGATGATGAGCACTGACCAGACCCCAGTCTTGGAGCCGCTGGGGCTCCGCGAGATATCCGACGCAGCGATAGCAGTGATCGACGAGCAAGGGACGGTGGTCGCGTGGACGCAAGCCGCTCAGCGCCTTGTTGGGTACTGCGCTGAGGACGTGGTGGGCCGGTCCGCCACACTCGTGCTGCCGTCCTCCGAGGAGGCGCTAGGGGTATCGGCGTTCGCCGAGCAGTGCCGTGCCCAAGGTGGCTGGTCCGGCACCGCGGCGGTCCGCCACCGCGACGGCCGCACGCTCAACCTGTTCCTGCGCCTCTCGCTGCTGTGGGGACAGGATGCAACCCACCGGTGGCTGGTATCCCTGACCGACATAGGCGCGCTCTCCTCAGGGATGATGAACGGATCGGTGCGGGAGTCGCTGCTTGCCCGCGCGCCGGTCGGCGTCGCCATTCGTGACCCGCAGCTTCGCTGTACGTGGATGAACGACACGATGGAGCATGACGGCATTTCCCGTGACCGGAGGTTCGGACGCCGCCTGAAGGATTCACTGCCCGGCTTCGAGGCCGAAGCCCTTGAAGCGGTGATGCGGCAGGTGCTGGCGAGCGGCACTTCCGCGGTCCACGAGTACCGGGCATGGCCGCCGGAAGATCCGCGCCGGGAGCACGCATTCGCGGCCTCGTTCTTCTGCCTCCAGGACGCGGGCGGTCAGGCACTGGGGGTGTGCTCCTTGACCGTGGATGTCACCAGCAACCAGCGGGTGCGCGAGCGCCTTGCCGTCCTCAGCCAGGCCAGCACGCGCATCGGGAGCACCCTGGACGTCATGCAGACCGGACAGGAACTGGCCAGCCTCGCCGTGCCCCTGTTGGCCGACTACGTCACCGTCGACCTGGCAGAGTCGGTTCCATTCGGCAAAGAGCCTCCTGCCCAAGACGACACAACGTACGGTCGCCCCCGCGTGTTCCGACGTGCCGGTTTGGCCTCGATCCACCCAGGGATCCCAGAGTCGACGTTTGCGCGAGGGGAGACAATTTCCGTCCCCCCAAACTCGCCGCTCGCTAGCGCACTGTGCACGGGAAGGTCCCACCTGGAACCGGTACTGGACACCACCCCTGGGACATGGATCGACCACGACCCGGCACGGGCGCAAAAGATCCGTGAGAACGGGGTGCACTCCCTGATGATTGTGCCCATCCGTGCCCGGCGCTCCGTGTTGGGCGTGGCGTTGTTCGCACGCACCGAGGACCCGATGCCATTCCAGGAGGATGACCTACTCCTGGCTGAGGAGTTGGTCACCCGGGCCGCGCTGTGCTTGGACAACGCTCGCCAGTACGCTCGCGAACGCAGCACGGCCCTCGCCCTCCAGCGCAACCTGCTCCCGCACGGTTTGAGGGGCGGCGTCGCCGTCGAGGCGGCCGGGCGCTACTTGCCGGCCGACACGGACGCCGGCGTCGGAGGCGACTGGTTCGATGTGATCCCGCTGCCTGGCGCCCGGGTGGCCCTCGTCGTCGGTGATGTGGTCGGACACGGCATCAACGCCGCGGTGACCATGGGCAGGCTCCGCACCGCCGTCCGCACGCTCGCGGACCTGGACCTGCCCCCCGACGAACTGCTGAACCACCTCGATGACAGCGTCCGGCGGCTGACCGGGGAAGATGACGACGCCCCGGGTCAGATCCCCGCGATTATGGGCGCGACCTGTGTGTACGCCGTCTACGACCCGGCCACCCGGCAGTGCACGATGGCACGGGCCGGGCACCCCCCGCCCGCGATAGTCGACGCACAAGGCCAGGTCACCTTCCCCGACCTGCCCACCGGAGCCCCACTCGGCCTCGGCCTCGGGCTGGTCCCCTTCGACGCCGTGGAAGTGGAACTGCCCGAAGGCAGCCTGCTCGCGTTCTACACCGACGGCCTGGTCGAATCCCGTGACGACGACATCGAGGTCGGCATGCGCCGCCTCGGCACCGCCCTGGCACAACCCGAACAGCCCTTGGAAGACTTGTGCTCCTCAGTGATGGAAACCGTGCCGACTCAGGCAGCATCTGACGACGTCGCCTTGCTCCTTGCCCGGATCCACACACTCAAGCCGACCCACATTGCCTCCTGGGACCTGCCAACCGAGCCGGCCGTCGTCAGTGTCGCCCGGCACCTGGCCGCCCATCAACTCAGCGAATGGGGACTGGAGCAGCTCGTGCCAACCACGGAGCTGATCATCAGCGAACTGGTCACCAACGCTATCCACCACGGCGTCGGCCCGATCAGGCTACGGCTCATCCAGCACGAAGTCCTGACCTGCGAAGTCTTTGACAGCGGAAAGTGTTACCCGCGCCTGCGCCATGCCCGCATGGTCGACGAAAACGGCCGGGGACTGTTCCTGATCGCCCAGTTGTCCAGCAGGTGGGGCTTCCGCTCCGCGGCGGGCGGCAAGCTCGTCTGGGCCGACCAAGAGCTCCCGTCCACGCGGTAAAGCGAGTATCGATGAGGGCCTCCCTCTCGGTCCCCACGCCAGCACATCAATGGGGCCGCGGAGATCCCACTCCTAGGCTGGTGCCGTGAAACTCGTCGAGGGGCGCAAGCTCATCCCGGCCTTGGTGCTGTATACCGAGCACACGAAGCGCTCGTCGTGTCGGTTCCGGTTGGAGTACCTCGTCAACGGGCCGGTTCTGCCAGCCGGCTATCTCATCGGCCACCACATCGGTGATCTTCGACACCAGGGCAGGGGACAACACCTATCGCCGGCCTCGTAGCCGAGGTGGTCGGCCCTGCGGCGCCGCTGTCGCGCGCTCAAGTCCTCCGCCACGCCCCGAAGCGAGTACGTGCGCGATCTCCCCTACGAGCGGGCACGTAGGGGAGATCGCCGAAGCGCCATACCTGAGGGAGGACGGTCGCTGCCTCTGGGCCCTCCTTACCGACGAACGCGGATGATCGTCTTCCCATTGATCCGCTCGGTAGGGTTGAAGGCGGCCACAGCATCGTCGAGGGTTGCGACTTGGCCGATGTTCGTCCGTAGCTGTCCGTCCTTCACGCGCCGCGCGATCTCACTCAGTTGCGCGCGATCGGACACGACAACGAAGTCGATCGCCCGACCGTTGGCCGGCCGCGCCTCGGGCGGCCCGGCGACGGTCACCAGCATTCCTTCGGCTCGAATCAGACCCGCGGACCGCTTCCCGATGGCACCGCCGAAGACATCGAATACCAGATCGACGCCGCCGACATCTTCCAGCGCGTCGTTCTCAAGGTCGACGAACTCCTGTGCGCCGAAGTCGAGCGCCGACTGACGATGGGCAGCGCGTCCGGTACCGATGACGTAGGCGCCGGCCTCACGTGCGAGCTGTGTCGCCATGGAGCCGACCGCGCCGGCCGCACCGTGCACAAGGACGCTCTGCCCCACCCCGAGGTGGCCGTGCTCGAACAGCCCCTGCCACGCGGTCAGGCCAGTCATCGCGACGCCCGCACCTACCGTGAAGTCAACGTCGCCAGGCAACGGCGCAAGGTTGCGCGCCTCGACGACGACAAACTCTGCCAGGGTGCCGTCGCGGGTCCAGTCGGTGAGGCCGAACACCCGCTGTCCGACCGACAGCCCCGCCGTTCCATAGCTGAGGGCGGTGACTACACCGGCCACCTCGTGGCCCGGGATTGACGGCGTGCGGTCACGGCCGAGGCGATCGATCCAGGTCGAGGGCCACTCCAGCTCATTCCCAGTGAATCCTGACGCATGAACTTCCACGACGACATCGCCGTAGTTCGCGCCTTCAAGACTAGCCAGCCCCGCCGTGTCCGGATCGGGTCGCTCCACCAGCTGCATCCCTGCCGTTCCCGCGGCACGGTCCGTCACCACGATCGCTTTCATCTGAATACCTCTCTCCGTAACAGCCCTCGTTTACCTCCTGCATGAGATAACGGGGGATCTCTGTTCTCTCCGCGTCCAGATGGACGAACTGCCCTTATCCCGTTCGGTCAGGTTGAAGGCGCCGACGGCATCGGCGGGGGTCGAGGCGCTGCCGATGCTCGTCCGCGCCGACCATCTCCGGACTCGCTGGACGACTCGAAGCACGTTTGAAAGACGGACGGCTACATCCAGTCGTGCTCGAGCGCGATGATCTGCCTCTCGTCGTCCGGCCCGCCCGCGGGTCCGTGCTGGTGGTCCGGCCCGTCTGCGGGTTCGTGCTGTGGGTGGGCGCCGGAGCCCGGATGAACCTTGTCGATGAGATCGAGGTATTGCGGGTGGCGGGCAATAAACTCGCCCACAACCGGGCAGATGATGGTGATCTTCTTTCCGCTCTCGCGGATCTCGTTCAGCACGCGAGCGATGAGCTCCGTGGCTACCCGCTTGTGGCGGTAGGCGGGGTCGACCCAGGTCGTCAGCAGTACGACGCGGCCGCCGACGAACCGATATGGGAGTTCTGCGATCGCCTCGGGACCGAGGGACGCGGTCCAGCGACCACGCTCGGCGTCGTTGGCGATATCGAGCTCCCAGGCGGACTCGGCCTCACGGAGACCGGTCTCGTCCAGAGCAGCGATGAGGGCCGCGTTGTTCTGTTCACGAAAGGCCGCCTCGGCCTCGATGTTGGTCGTCACTGTCGGACACCTTCTGTCGGCGTGGCCCAGCGGGTTGGTTCAGGACTGGTGCGACCCTGTGGTCGCCCGGGGTGCTCAGGGTCGATGAGGTCCGCATACTCGGGGTTGTGCTCGATGAAGGTGCGCACGATCGGACACGTGATGGTGACCGTCATTCCTCGCGAGCGCACGTCGTCGAGGACCCGTCGGATCAGCTCGGTGGCGACGCCCTGTCTGCGGTACTCGGGGAGCACTGAGGTGGCCATGAGCACGAGTCGATCGTCGCCGGCGACGTTGTAGGGCAGGCCGGCGATCTCGGTGTCGCCGACGATGGCCTCGTAGATGCCGGTCTTCTCGTCGTTGACGACGTAGAAGTCGAACCCGGAGACGTGAGGATGATCGATCACCTCGTCCCCGCGGAGGACGACCTGGTCCTGACCGAGGGTGCCTTTCCCGTCGGGGTACTCGGTGGCATAGCGGGTCCGTTCGGTTGGCTCGGTCATGGGCGTGTTCCTTCGTTGCTTGCCGGTTCGGGGGTACGCCGTGTGCTTACGGGCGAACACGGATGATCGTCTTCCCCTTGACCCGCTCGGTGGGGTTGAAAGCGGCAACGGCCTCGTCGAGGTCCGCGACCTGGGCGATGTTCGTCCGCAACCGACCATCCCGGACCCGCTGGACGACCTCACCCAACTGCGTCCGATCGGCCTCGACGACGAAATCGACCGCCAGGCCTTCCTTCGGCTGCGCCTCGGGCGGGCCGGCGATCGTCACCAGCATTCCTCCGGCTCGGACCAGGCCTGCCGACCGCTTGCCGATGTCACCGCCGATCACGTCGAAGACCAGATCGACTCCGCCGATGTCTTCCAGTGCCTCGTTGTCGAGATCGACGAATTCCTTCGCGCCGAAGTCGAGTGCGGTCTGCCGGTCGGCAGCACGTCCGGTGCCGATGACGTAGGCACCGGCCTCACGGGCGAGCTGCGTCACCATCGAGCCGACGCCACCGGCCGCACCGTGCACGAGGACGCTCTGCCCCACCTCGAAGCGGCCGTGCACGAACAGCCCCTGCCACGCGGTCAGACCCGAGATCGGCAGGCTCGCGCCCACGGTGAAGTCGACGTCCCCCGGCAGTGGCGCGAGGTTACGCGCCTCGACGGCCACGTACTCCGCCAGGGTGCCGTCGCGAGTCCACTCCGCGAGCCCGAACACCCGCTGTCCCACCGACAGGCCCCTCGTGCCATAGCCGAGAGCGCTGACCACCCCTGCAACCTCGTGCCCAGGGATCGACGGTGTCCGGTCACGGCCGAGCCGATCGGTCCATGTCCCGGGCCACGTCAGCTCACCGGGGGTGAATCCCGACGCGTGCACCTCAACGAGAACGTCGTTCCCGGCAGCCTCCGGCTCCGGGCGCTCTTCCAGCATCATCCCGGCCGTTCCCGCGGCCTGGTCCGTCACCACAATCGCCTTCATTCGGCACCTCCCTGCATCCAGTCTTTGCCTGCATGACCCATGCAGGGTCCGGTCGTAACTGGACCCTCAAGTCCACATTAGTACGGCGCCATGTCGCCCGGCAGGTCGGGTCGGCGGTCTTGATCGTCGTTAGAGACTTGCCTGGCCACAGTCCCGATGCATCTGCGCGCGACGCCGGCCCCACCCCTTCCACGACGGGAACGGCCTGCGCAGGCTTGAGTTTCTTGCTTCTGACTCGCGTCCTGCAACCGCCGCTCGCTGCCGCGCGCTCCGCCCCGTGGCCCCGATGAGTGCGCCACTGCTTGGGATCGACCGAACTGGACGATCGAGTCCACGTTAGGATGGCGGAGGACCGTTCGACAAGCATCAGCGGACGATCCCGTGTTGCTGCACCGGTCGGCAGGGTTCGACAGTGCGAGCAGCGCGAAGCCCGCCCTGGGTCTGACGTCGTCGACATTGCCCCTGTCCATGCCTGGGGCGACGCACCACCCCGATTGGAGCCTGTCATGTCTAGGACTGAGAGACCTGCGGTAAGCCACGGCGACGGCATCAATGCAGCCGGCATCGCGGAAGCGGTGACGCGAGCACCATTCACCTACACCGACGGGGCAACACAGGTGTTCACTCACGACGGGAGCACCACCTACGTCGAGAAAGGGAGCCAATCGTCCAGAGAGGCGGGAGTAGACGATCAAGGGCGGTTTTGGTCTTTTCTGGCCGCCCACCTACGGTGCTACGACGTCTCGCGGATCACATGCGCCGATGGCGATGTCGCCAGCGGTGAATCGCGGAGGGACGTTCAAGGGACGGTACACCTCCGGGTTCGCCTGATTCCCGGGATGAGGCCCACCCTCGCGCTCTTCTTGCGAGAGATCTCCGCAGAGGCTGTATCCGTTGTATTCCCAGAATAGGCGCTCCGGTCCCAGAAGCCCGGTCGTTGTCGGACCTCGTCAGACCTCGGGTCCACGTCGCGCCCCGTGGGAGACGGCCCATACTGTGTGCCCGACATGCACCAACCCTGGCGGACGCCCGCTCGAGCCCGGTACGGGAACCCTGCTCCCGACAGGTAGGTAGTACGGCGGGCCGACCGCAGGAGAGTCAGCGCCACCAGCACCAGTGCGCGCATCCGACCGGCGAGGCAGAGCGGCGCTCTCGTCCGTGGGCGCCTCCAGGCGCGCCGGGGGGAGTTGGGTGGTGCTCGACCAACCGACGGCGCGGCGTCTGCATCGGACATAGACCCCCTGTAGATCGAGCGTTGGTCGACTGGGAACAGACCTGCACCAGAAGCCGGTGGCGGTCTGTTTCTCCTCGTCGGTGTGGATTTCGCCGTAGGGCAGGCGGGAGTGGCCTCAGAGCAGCGGCTCGTGCCGGCGCAGCCGGCTGCGCCGGGAGGCCGCCGAGGAGCGGGCGAGATCGCGACATTGGCCGGTAAGACGGCGCCGTGGATCGACGTAAGACGGCGCCGTGGATCGACGTAAACGAAATGGACGACGACGCAACAATGGAAAGGCATGACTCGATGCAAGACGTGGCACCAGTGATCAACCCGGCTCGCGGGGGCAGAACGCTCCGGCTGGCATTCTCATCTGCGGTGGTCTCCCTGGTGGCCTCGTTCGCCGCGTTGGTCACGCCGATTCCCCTGTTCAACACCTATCGGGCTGAGGATGGGTTCACCAACGCCGATATCGCGCTGGCCGTCGTCGCCAACTCCGTGGGTACTATCGCTGCACTGTTGGTGCTGGGACGACTGTCCAATCATCTGGGCCGACGGCTCACCGCGATCGGCAGTCTCGGCCTGCTCATGCTGGGCTGTCTGCTGCTGCTGAACGTGCACGGCATCGGCATTCTGCTGGCCTCTCGGCTACTGATGGGCGTCGGTACGGGGCTGGCCAGCAGCAGCCTTACCTCCTACATCGTCGACGCCGCGCCTAGCAGGCCGACCTGGTTGGCCTCTGTCGCGTCCAGCCAAGGACCCATGCTCGGCCTCTCCCTCGGCGCGATCGCCTCTGGCGCCCTGGTCCAGTTCGGCCCTTGGCCACGCCACCTCATCTACCTGGTTTCCGCCGGTCTCCTCGTCCTGTCTGCCGCACTCATCGTCATCAGTCCGGAGACCGCGAAGCCGACGCCCGGCGCTTGGCGATCACTGGTACCCCGGGTCCGCGTACCGGCCCGGGTCAGTCATCTGCTTCCCGTCGCGGCCGCGGTGTTCGTGGCTACCTGGACGACCGGGGCTTTCTACCAGGCCTTCATGCCTGCGCTCGTCGAAGATCAACTCCACACCCGCAGCTCGCTCACGCTCGGGCTGGTGTTCGCCGCCTATATGGCCCCCAGCGTTCTCGGCGCTCCCCTCGGCGGCCGATTCACATCCGCGGCGGCCCAACGCATCGGCATGATCATCTTCCTGGTCGGATGGATCGGCATCATCACAGCGATCGACGTAGGCACACTGGCGTTGTTCATCGCCGCAACCATCGTGGCAGGCGCCGGTCAAGGCATCGCCATCAGTGCCGCCACCCGCGGCCTGCTGTACGGCAGCACCCTCGCCGACCGGGCACCGATCTTCAGCGCAATCTACCTCCTCTGCTACGTTGGCGCCGCCCTCCTCAGCTTCATCTCCGGGCAACTCTCCAATACCTTCTCGCTACCGCAGATCGCCCTCGGGTACGGGTCACTCGCCCTCGTTGCCACCGTGATCACTGTCCTCGCTGCACGCAGCCCGCATACAGACCCGACCGGGAACAGCCAGCATGGCGAGTAATCATGACGAGCCTCACCGTCAGAGGATTGCCGACGTGCCGTCCCATACGCGCACCCTCGATGTGTCGCCCGGCCAGGTCCGTATTGGGTGCTGTCGGTCATGGAAGCACTGGCCTCATCGAGCGGCGACGTGGAGTTGACGCCATGCCGCCGCGCTCCCTCACCGACTCCTATGGAGCCGTTCCGTCGGAACTGAGCCCTGGCGTGCGAGAGAGGTAGTCCACTTCAGCCACTTCCGAAAGGCGATTCCCCGCGACTTCACCCGCCTCAACCAGCGAGGACCCGATCATGCGTCAGATCCACGTGCAAGCCGACAAGAACGAGCAGCTGCGCCAGGAGCGCCCCAGCCACCAGATCGACGCCGGCACCGAACACCAGCGCCCGTCCGTGCCGGAGATCCAGCTCGGCCTCTGCACGGGCCCGCTCCGGCAGCGCCGACACGACTCGACGCCCGCCGGAACTCCGGCTCGTCCCAGGTGCGCCCTGCTTCCCACCGTGCATGCTGCAAGCGACCTTCGGCGTGAGCCCAGCATGGCGGCTGTTCCCGTTTGATCCGATGGGCACGGCCCCCGAGAGAATTCAGCCCTTCTGAAAGCAGCCAGATGCTCCAGCCACCGGACGAGTCGCTCCACTGGCAGCCCGGCTTCCCCGTCGACGTACGACGGACGCTGGCCGCTCTGCGCCGCGGCCACCACGATCCCACCCACCGCGTCACGCCCGACCGGGCCCTCTGGCGCACCGCGCTCACTTCCACGGGGCCGGTCAGCTATCGCATCCGGCAACAGCGGCTCGATGACCTGACCATCGACGCCTGGGGCCCCGGGGCCCGCGAGCTGGTGGACACCATCCCGACCGAACTCGGCGCGGGGGATCACCCCGAGCTGTTCCGGCCCGACCACCCCTTTCTCCGGCGCGCGCTGCGCCGGATGCCGGGCCTGCGTGTGCCATGCACCGGGCGGCTGTTCGAAGCGCTGGTCCCGGCGATCATCGAGCAGCGCGTCGTCGGTCTGGACGCCCACGCCGCCTTCGCTCGCCTCGTGCGGGCGCACGGCACCGAACCGCCCGGCCCCGCCCCGCAGGGCATGCGCGTGCCACCGACCCCAAGGGCGTGGTCGTCGGTCCCCAGTTGGGGGTGGCGCCAGGCCGGCGTCGACCTGCACCGCTCCCGCACCGTGATCCAGGCCGCCCACCACGCCGCTCGCATCGACCAGTCCGCGGGCGACCCCGGGCGTGCCTACGCGCTCCTGGCCAAGCTGACGGGTATCGGGCCTTGGACCGCCGCCCAGGTCGGCCACCGCGCACTCGGCGACGCCGACGCTCTCCCCCTCGGGGACTACCACCTCGGCCGGATGACGGGTGCCGCCCTGCTCGGCCGTCGCTTGGACGACAGCGAGATCGAGGCGTTCTACGAGCCCTTCCGCCCGCACCGCTACCGGGTCCTCCGCCTGATCGAACTCACTCCCCGCTCGGCCCCCCGCCGCGCGCCCCGGGCACCGCGTGCAGGACCCCTGCGCTGAACGCCCGTCAGGCCCGAAGAGATGCCGGCTCCGGTAGCTCACCAGCTGATACCCGCCGCGGCCGGGAGGTGGTCGCGGCCGTTGGCCGGGAGGACCCAGGAGCGATGCGGGTCCACGCCGCGGAGGAGGATCTGATCGATGCGGACCACCGGGAAAGACGCCGGGTAGGTGAAGCCGAAGCAGGCGCCGGGGGCGGGCTGGGCCGAGTGGAGTCGGGAGGTGAGGGGGCGAGCTCGCCCCCGTCCGTGGTGCCGTTCAGGTCGCCGAGGACGACCACGTCGCTGCTCGTGTCGGCGGCGACGGCCTTGCCGACGTGTTCAGCGGCTTCGCTGCGTTCGGCCTGCGGGTGGGGAAGGCGGCCGGCGACGTTCACACGGCCGGCTCGAGAAAGTGCGCCAGGCCGAGGGGTGCGCGGTGAGCCCGAGCGTCATGTTCCGGTCGCCACCCAGTAGCCTCGGGACACTGCGTTCTCGGGTCGGTGGTGATACTCGCGCGACCAGATGCCGGTCCGGTATCAACGTGCCGTTGACCTGTTCGACCACCCAGCGCTTCGGCCGCGGCGCGAACCCTTTCCCCTTGTCTCAAGGTTGCGCCTGACGACGACTTCGATCCCCAACAATGTGCCGTGGATGACGTGGCAGCCTGGAGCGGCACTTCGGCGTCACGCTCGCCTTCATGAACTGCCACCCCAACGCCGCGTTCCGCCCCGGCACCGAACGGGACACGGCCTACCGGGAGTTCTCCTCGGTGCGCGCGGCTGCTCGTCCAGATCCCTGAGTTCGCAACTGCTGATTCACGCGAACAATGACCGCAGGTCCGGCGGCGCATACTGGGGCGGCGGTTCCCTTCGGGGGAATACCAGGTGATCGTCGTCGTAGACGCGCACGGACCCCTTCGGTGAGAGGTCGAGGTTCGGAGAGCCGTCCTCGCAGACCGTCGCAACGAACGCCTCGCGTTTGGCCTGTTCGTCGAGCGCGCGGTAGATACTGGCCACAGAGGGTTCTGTCCCCTGCGCTTGCCGGTGGGGATGATCAGGTCGGGCTGGATCTGCTCGACGGACTCGCCCCCGCCCGGCGTGGCAGGAGCGAGTACAGCATGTCCTCGGTGATGACGGCCAGCCGCCGTGCTTGCCCTTGCGGGCGGCGGCGTCGAGCCCCTGTCAGGGCCGAGCTGCAGGCCAATGGGCCGCGTGCATCGTGAATTCGCAGGTCATGGGTCTGGTGTGCGTGCCGGTTCGGGTACTTGCGCCGGTCGGGGGCCGATCGCCAGCGCCGTGTCGCGCGCTCTGCCCCAGAGCTTCTCGCCGCTGACGGGTATGACCAAGGTCAGGCGCGGCGGCCGTAGGTGCGCGGATCCACAGGCCGCTCGGACTTGGGAAGCCCGCCGACCACGAGACGGTATGAGTCGATCACGAGCTCCTTCACCAGCTTCTCGTCGATGGTGCCCCCGCCTTCCGCCGTGATCCAGTGCTTCTTGTTCATGTGATAGCCGGGGGTAATGTCCGCGTACTGCTCACGCAGCGCTGCGGCGTCGTCCGGATCAGCTTTCAGGATCACGACGGGGCGCCCCGGCATGTCGGTCATGAGCATGAAGACCTTGCCGCGCACCTTGTAGACCTTCCAGTCGGGGCTGAAACGATGCTCCAGGTCGACGCCGGGCAGTCCCACAGTGCAGTCGCCCGCGATCTTCTGCAGTTCCTGTCCGTCCAAGGTGATCAACTCCTCTATCGATCCGAGTGCCCTGACCGCCCGGTCAGGGCCCAAGGTGGCGCCTCCCGCAATGGCCGCCACGAACGGCGGCGCCCACACGCCGGCGACCTCAACGGGATCGTGTTACGAGCTCCATGTGCTGTGGGTTCCCGGGTGGGTGTTTAGATGAAGGTGAACAGCTGGTCGGCGTCGAATCGCGAGATCGGCGTGGTGTACACCCTCTCCGGGTCGGGGTAGCCGAGGGCCAGCAGCACCGTCGTGCTGTGTCCGGTCTCGCGGATCTTGAACGCCTTGTCGACACTGGTCGGGTCGAACCCCTCCAGCGGCGTGGCCTCGACGCCGAGCTCAGCGGCCGCCATCATGGTCAGGCCCACCGCCATGTAGGTTTGCTTCTCCATCCAGTGGTTCAGGTCCTTGTAGCTGTAATTGCGCAGGCTGAGGAAGTCTCGGGTCATTGATTCCCACAGCTCCTGCTTTGACGGGTCAGGGAACCGGCCGTCGGCCCTCTCCTTCGCGAACACCGCCTCGAGGTGGCTGTCAGGCACATCTGCCCGGGTGGTGAGGATGATGGTGTGCGACGCGTTCAGGATCTTCTCGGCGTTGTCCTTGAATCGTTCGCCCAGGTTGTTGGCGAGCCGCTCTTTGCCTTCGGGCGTGGCGAGGACGTAGAAGTGGTTGGGCTGTACGTTCACCGATGACGGCGTGGAGCGCAGGAACCTCAGCAACTGCTGAAGGGTTTCCTCCGGAATGGTCTTGCGGGGGTCGAAGTACCTGGTGAGGTGCTTGTTCATGAGCTTGTCGAGATTCATGTCAATCTGCCATCTTCTTGCGATGAGTGGGTGAGGAGCGGTGTTTCGCAGGGTTTGAGCTAGTTCGCGCCGCGGGCAAGCAGGTCGCTGATGCGCTCGAAGCTGATTCCTGTCGTCGCGGCGGCGAGGTCACCCGCGACGAGAGCCTTGGTGGCCTGTTCGACTGCCTCCATTGCGTGGGTGTAGAGCGCTGGACCCACACTGATGCGCTTGACCCCGACCTTCTGCAGTTCAGCGACGGTCAGCACCTTGTCCGCCGGCGAGATGAGGACGTTGACCGGTGTCGGCGCGACGGCGGTGACGATCGCGACGAGTGCGTCGAGGTCGGGTGGGTAAGGGGCGTAGAGCACATCCGCGCCGGCCTCGGCGAAGGCCGTCAGACGCCGGATGGTGTCGTCGAGATCGGGCCGCCCCTGGATGAAGTTGTCGGTGCGGCCGGTGACGACGATGCGCCCCTTGGCCGCCTCGACGGCGCTGCGTATGCGGTTGACCGCCTCGTCGAAGTCGCGAATCGGCTGATCGGGATTACCCGAGGTGTCTTCGATCCCGATACCGGCCAGTCCGGACTCGACGGCGGCTTCCACGGTCGAAGCGACGTCTTCAGGCGTGTCGCCGTAGCCGTCCTCGAAGTCTCCGTTGACGGGCAGCCCGGTGAGCCGGCCGAGTAGCCGCGCATGCTCGAGGTGCTCGCCACAAGTGACTTCGTGACGCCCGTCGGACCGGCCGAGTGTGGTGGCGAGTGCCGCCGATGATGTCGCGATCGCCTCGAAGCCGGCATCGGCCAGCATCAGCGCCGAGAGGCCGTCCCATGCGTTCGGCATGACGAAGCCACCGTCGCGGGTGTGCAGTGCCATGAACTTCTCATAGAGTTCGGTGGCCGGCATATCGAACCTTCCCGAGTGATCGTTTTGGGGTGGTGAGTGGTGTACCGGCTGTGTGCGCAGCCTCGACGGGGTCCCGGCGATCAGCCGGGCGTACCGGCCGAGTTGACGGCGGGGATGTTGATGTCGGTCTGGTTGACGTTGTTGATGAAGTTGGTCAGCAGGACCTGCACCGCCACCGTGACGATCGCCAGGATCTGCGGATCGGTGTACCCGGCGCCTCGCACAGCCGCGAGGTCCGCGTCGCTCACCTGACCGTGGCTCGCCACCACCTGCTGAGCGAAACGAGCGACCGCGGCGCGCTTGGGATCGATCGAGCTCCCGGCCCGGGCCAAGTCGATGTCATCGCTCGACATGCCACCGAGTTCGGACGATACGTACGTGTGTATCGCCAGGCAGTAATCGCAACCGTTGGCCTGCGACACGGCGAGCGCAATGGTGTGCCGCGTCTTCGCGTCCAGAACCCGGCCCAAGGTGCTTTGCAGGGTCGTGACGGCCTCGAGAACGGTCGGGTTCGACGCGAGAGTCGCGAACATGTTCGGGACGAAGCCGAACTGTGCGCCGACGTTGTCGAGGATGCGCTTCGTTCCGTCGGGGACGTCGTCAGGAGAGAGGACGTTCAGTCGTGACATGGCGCATCAACCTCCGGTGAGTGTGTGAGTGGTCAGCGTCGAGCCCAAGTCGGTTCTTACTGCTTCAGGGCCCGCTCCTCGCCGCGGCCGTGAACACTGCCACCTTTTGGGCTTGCCAGCCCACTTGCTTCTGCAGTTGACGCTACTGGTTTCTGGGCTGCCAAGCCCAGTTTGGGGTAGCGTGTGAAGCATGGAACGCACTACGGGAGCTCGGATGCCTCGCAAGCTCACAGACAAGGGCCAGGCGACGCAGTTTCGTCCTGGCAGTCATCGCATGGCAGGCCGAGCGCATCCTCGCGTTCCATCGGAGTGAGCCACCTGCTTCGACAGCCTGAAGTGACTTCGGGAGTGGGCGGATTTCTGCGTCGGCTACGAGCACGCAAGACGGACCTTGACGCTCACGACGAGCTCGCGAGTGGGATGCGTCCTGGGAAGTGGTGTACGGGCTCCCACCTGATCCCGGCGATTGCTGGACCGCTTGTTCGGCCGTCCGGGGAAGTCTCGGGCGGCCTCCAGATGGTGCACGGTCAGCTCCCGCACCGCAGACGGGCCGATCTGCCCGAACTGTCGTTCCACGCCCATCTCGCTCTGCTCGATCTGCCGTGCGGCCACCCCGCAGCCTGCACACTCTGATCGCCTGGACGGCAGTCCCGGCTTTGCCGTCAATTGGTGTCGCGAAGCACGCTCAGGAAGAGGTGTTCCGGTCCGCTTCGGAGGCATTCTTTGGATCCGATATCATCGCAATATGTCCCGTATTTTCCGGCGGGCGCGCGACGCAGGCCATGCCTCCCCTTGCTCGGCTTCGCTCGTGCAGGCGGGCCTCGACCGCCGGGTCGCCGCGACGTGCGCATGCACCCAGTGTGCGGACGCCCCTTCGCCTGGTGATGCACCGGCATCCGGCGCCGCGTGGTCACGGATCACGAGACAGTTCTTGGTACCCAGACACGGAAGCCGGCATACCTTCCACTACGTGGAGGTCGGTCATCCGGCCTTCACCTCGAGGGCACGTCTGCCATTTTCGCAGTCGAACCGGTTCCGACTCGTCCGCAGGCTCGGAGAATCGACGGTGGACCCCGGCTGACCTATCTCTGCCTCTGAGTTATCGAACTGCACAACAAAAAGCAACGATCCGCCCAGCGCTGCTCACCTCCTGAAGCAGCGCTCCCATGCCTGAAGGAGGAAGTCATGGCGCACGATATCGAGAAGTCAAACGCCGAGTGGCGCGCGGAACTCAGCCCGGAGGAATACAGGGTGCTGCGCGGCGCTGAGGACGAAGCGGCGTTCACGGGAGAGTACACCGATGCAAAAGAAAAGGGTGTTTACTCTTGCAGGGCCTGCGGCGCTGATCTTTTCACCTCTGAGGAAAAATTCGACTCCCGCTGCGGCTGGCCTGCGTTCTACGACCCCAAGGATCTCGACTCGGTCGAAGTGCAGCAGGACGCGTACCCCTATCCCGTGGTTCGGTGCGCTCGTTGCGGGTCGTATCTTGGAGAATTGTTCGAGGGTGAGGGCTTTGCGACACCGACGGACAAGCGATACTGCATCAACAGCCTCTCCCTGCGGCTGAAGCCTGGCGATTCCGAATAATGCGAATGAGCGGAGCTTGTGCAGTAGCCGCCGGGCTTTCAGGGTGAAGATGGCCTGCTCGGCGGGGCGCGGATCTTGGCCGGGGATCGGGCGCAGGGACCGGCCGACGTTTTTGCGCGATTACGTCCCCCGGGGCCGCGGGTGTCGCCGAAACACACCGCCTCAACGCCGCTCGTCGACGATATCAACGCCTTCGCCGAGCACCCGGACGGAGGCAAGGTAGGCCCGGTGTACGTGGAAGGTCAGTAGTCACTCACCCCGTCCGGTGTCCCGACGGCATCCCGAGGATTTCAACCCAGGGTGGGATAGCCGCCGGCAGCGAGGTCGTCGATCAGGCTCGGGTGGGTGGGCTCCCAGCCGAACCGTTCCCGGGTCAGTGCACTCGACGATGGCATGTCAACGGCGAACAGGCGACCGATGAGGCCGAAGCGCTCAGGCGGCGCCGACTCGACCGGCATCGCGAGAACGCCGCCGATAGCCTCGGCCAGCGACCTCATGGTGTCGCCCCCGTCGGCTACCGCGTGCAGAACCGTGCCGGGCGCAGCGTCCTCGAGTGCGATGCGGAACAGCGGGGCGACGTCAAGCCGGTTGACCGCTGGCCATCGCTGCGTGCCGTCGCCGACGTACGCTGACACGCCCGTTTTCTGCGCGGCGGCGATGAGCACCGAGCCGAAGCCGTATGCCGACCCGCGCTGGTGCACGGAGCGCGGCAGCCGCACGACAGAAGACCGGACGCCCTGGGCGGCCATGGCCAGCACCATCTCGGAATTGCGGCCGCGGCCACCGACCGGACCGTCGGTGGTGTCGGGGTCCTCCTCGGTGGAGACCTGGCCCGACAACATCGGCGTGAGGCCGGCATGCACGAACGGCTTGCCACTGCCCGCGAGTGCGGCCGCGAGGGTCTGCACGGCGCGCGCTTCCTCGTAGATGCCCTGCTCCAAGTTGCTCCAGTCGTTGCTGAAGGCCAGGTTGATAACACCATCGGCATGCGCGGCGCCGGCGCGGAGGCTGTCGAGGTCGGTGAGGTCGCCGCGGAGCGGCGTCCCGCCAGCGGTGGCGACGGCCGTAGCCGCGGCATCGGAGCGGACGAGGCCGAGGACCTCGTGACCAGCGGCGATGAGTTCAGGAACGACAACTGAGCCGATGCTTCCGCTGGCGCCAGTGACGAACACGCGCATGGGAGGCTCCAGATGACTGCTGCGAAGCTGCGTCGCAGGATAAGCACTGGCGGTCCGGGCCGTTCGCGCGCCGCCCGCCGCTGGAACATTCCCACGAGGCGACCGCATCTTCTCAGCCCCAACCACCATTTTATCAGTGCAGTCATGTCGCGCTGGGGACCGGACCGGGCGGGCGACGACGAGAGGGCGCGGGCGCCTTCGAGGCCTGCTGACCGGCGCCGGCCCGCTCGCGGTGCGGGACATGACCGCGCGCCCCAGTGACCCCCGCATTCCAGGCGTCCCGAGCGTCTACCCGTCGTGAGCGAGCCGCCGTTCGAACACGTTGTGGCGGACCAGGGGCCCGCCGTGTGCCGGGTGGTCCTGGCTGTGGCAAGCCGGCGGGATGCAGAGGAGGCCTGGTCCGAGACGTTCCTGTCCGCCCTGGGCAGTGGCGCGCAGAGCGGCGGCGGCCGGCATCCGCAACCTCTGCGACAGGACAGCCGTGCCCAGCAGCCCGCTCATGGAGGGGCTGCACACGCGACTGGCCCGGGACGCGGACGACACGGGCATCCTGGACGTCGCCCATCTGCCCCTCGACAGCCCCGGCCCCCGCGGCGGCGGGGCACCGGATCAAGGGAGCCAGAAAAAGGACCTTGAGGTCCTTTCTTTGGTCCTGCTACCGTCCGGACAGGTAACCTGACCGACGTGGCGGAACAGGCGCGCGAGAAGAGTGGCTCCCGGCTGACTGAGCGAGGGCGGGCAACCCGCGAGCGCATCCTGAGGGCCGCTGCCGACATGATGCACGTCAGGGGAGTCGCCATGACCACCCTCGACGACGTCAGGGCGGCCAGCGGAACGAGTAAGTCGCAGCTGTACCGCCACTACCCCGACAAGGAAGCGTTGATGCGCGACGTCGTCGCGCTGCAGGCCACCGAAGTGCTGGAACGGCATCAACGACACCTGCAGCGCCTCAACTCCATCCGTGGGCTGGAGCGCTGGAGGGACGCAGTCATCGAACGAAACGCCCTGCACAACGGGGCCTACGGCTGCCCGCTTGGATCCCTGGCGAGCGAGCTGGCCGACCGGGACGAGGAGGCCCGCAAGGCGATCGACCGGCACTTCACCGTCTGGCAGGGCCTCATCGAGGCGGGCCTGGTCAGGATGAGGGACTCCGGGGTGCTACGGCCGGACGCTGACACTCAGGCGCTCGCCACAGGCCTCATGGCCGCCCTGCAGGGCGGGTACCTCCTATCCCAGACCGCTCGGGACGTACACCCGATGCGAGTCGCACTCGACATGGCGATCGCCCACGTCAGGACATTCGCGGCAGCTCCCGAGGACCGCAGCGGCCGAAGCCTCGAAGATGATGAGTCGGCCCGCTAGGTTCTTGACCTGAAGCGTGGATGTAGTCGTAGCAAATGGTGCGGCGGCGGTCGGGGCAGGCGGCACGGTCATGGACTCGCCACTGTCCGCCGCCGGGGATGCGGCCGAGTTTCTTGACGTCCACGTGGACCAGCTCGGGCCGGCTGCGTTCGTAGCGGCGGATGACCTGCCCGTGGGCCGATCCGAGAGGGCCAGGCGGTTCAGACCGTGCCGGGCGAGGGTCCGGCGGGCGGTCGAGGCGGGCAGGCCCAGGACCGGCCCGATCCGAGCCGGGCCCAGTTCGCGCTCCTGCCGCAGGCGGCAGACCCGCTCCTCCCCCGCTGCCGCAGTCCGATGTGGCGTCCTGTCGGGTCGGCTGGAACGGTCGGCCGGCCGGCCTGCCACTCCTGCCTCCAGCAACGTACCCACTTGGGTGCTGTAGTCCGGGAGGTACCCATCGCGGCGGCCACATGCGCGACGGGACGGCCTGACGGACACGCTCGACCAGTAGTCGCCGCCGTGAACGGTCAGCCGGGCATTACGGCGGGACACGAAGACCTCTGTGCCATGCGTTCCGAGACAGCTCCACCACAACGGAGGTCTTCGCCATGATCAAGCCTGACCGGCGTCAACAACACTCGTGATCAATACAGCTAGCGCGTCGGCGGCGGGCGAAGCCGACAGCGCCCTGACCGTGACGGGCGGCTCTGGTGCAGTGAGGCTCTCAAGGGCGCCCCACGCGAAGGGTTCGCTCGTGTGTCCGCGAGGCGTCGGGTCGGCCGGTCACGCCAGGCAGCTGCCCATCGAACGCGCCCGATCCGGCCGGTCTGACGTGCAGTCTTGGGCGGGCGCGGCGGGCCGCGGCTGCCACGCGGCCCCGGCGCAGACGGTAGCTTGATCAATGAAAAGGACTCTCAGGTACCGAAAATGTAGTGGGCGCGACGTACGTTGCTGCTAAGAGAGTGCTTGGGGAAACAGCTGCTGGAAGTGTTGCAACCTCAGCTTCACCGCCGGCGCGATCGCGACCTCTCGCGACTACCTCGCTCGCGGCGGCGTGCAAGTCGGGCGCAGGGCCGGATGCACTCAGCTTTCACCAGATCAGTGATGCTCCACGTGACCGTGTGGACTCCACCGTATGGCGCCCCTGACAACTGGTGAGGTTTCAGGGGAGGGTCATCGGGCTACCGGGGCCACGCCGTCCACGGCCTGCTCCGTGGTCAAGGCGCGTCTGCACGCGCTGACGCACAACCTCGCCATCGAGCTGGCGGGCGAGGGTATCCGGGTGAACGCCGCCGCCCCGGCCGTGACCAGGACGCCGCGCCGCGCTCGAGGGGAAGGCCTGTCTGGCGGCCGCAGCCGTCAGACAGGCAGCCAGGGTGCGCAGGAAGCTGCGCGCTCAATCGGCGGCCGCCGGGCACTTCTGACTGCGCAATGTCTGGACCGACGTCGCACCGAAGGCCGGAGGGGCCGCTGAGGGCTGTGGGAGAGAAGGAAGAAAAGAGGCGTGTGTTCCGCGTCGCTGATACTTTTTAGGGGCGCTAGCCCTGCTTACGACGAGCCGATTGGACGGCCAGCATGGCGATCATCTCGCGCGGTTTCCACGGCCGACGGCCGCCCGCGGGCAGGAAGCTGCCACCCGGACAGTACGAGACCACGGGCTTTCCGGTCCTCTCGGCCGGGCCCACGCCGTGGATAAGCACAGACAAGTGGGAGCTGTCCGTCACCACGGAGACCGGGAGGCGGCACAACTGGGACTGGGCCGCCCTCATGAAGCTGCCGTCGGAAACCCCGACGGTAGACCTCCACTGCGTGACCAAGTGGTCGAAGTTCGGCACCCGGTGGCAGGGGGTGTCTTTGGACGTCCTGCTCGCCGATGTCGAGACGGCTGCCGAGTACGTCCTCGTCTCCTCCTACGGGGGCTACACCACGAACCTCCCGCTGGAGGATCTTCTGGACGGCAAGGCCTGGATCGCGTACGGCTACGACGGCCGGCCGCTCGGCCCCGAGCATGGCGGTCCGGCCCGACTGCTCGTCCCGCACCTCTACCTCTGGAAGTCCGCGAAGTGGGTGCACGGACTGGAGTTGCGGGAGAAGGACATCCCGGGGTTCTGGGAGAGCGCCGGCTACCACGATTACGGAGACCCGTGGCAAGAACAGCGGTATCGAGGAGACTAGGCGACCGGCTCCGATGGAGGGTCGCCGAGGTGACAGAACGTCGCGCTGAGTCCGCGACGGCCGTCACGCTGGTGCTGGAGGTGCCGGAATGGCCCGGCCATCTGGCAGGCCAGCATGTGGACATCCGGCTGACCGCGGAAGACGGTTACAGCACACAACGCAGTTACTCCATCGCCTCGGCCCCGGACGGAACGCGCCTGGAACTGACAGTACAGCGCGTCTCTGAGGGCGAGGTCTCGCCCTACCTGGTCGACGAGCTCATGCCCGGCGACCAGCTGGAACTGCGGGGACCGGTCGGAGGCTGGTTCGTCTGGCAGCCGGAGCAGGAAGAACCGGTCCTGCTCGTGGCCGGAGGCTCCGGGCTGGTGCCGCTGATGTGCATGATCCGCTCGCGGCGTGCAGCCGACAGCCGGGCTCCCTTCCGGGCGCTGTACTCTCTGCGATCGCCGGCCGAGCTGCTGTACGGGCCAGAAATCCGCCAAGGAACACCAGGGGTCGACGTCACACGCCTCTACACCCGGGAAGCGCCACAGCAGTCCGCGCGACCCCCGGGCCGCATCACACCCGACGACCTGGCACGCCACGGATGGCCACCGGACTTCGCGCCCACCTGCTACGTCTGCGGACCCACGGCATTCGTCGAGAAGGCAGCTGCCTACCTGGTGCTCCTCGGACACGACCCCGAGCGAGTCCGCACAGAGCGCTTCGGCGGAGGAGAAGACTGAGATGACGGCAGGCACACCGGCAGACACCGCCGGTATCCCACGCGACGCAGAGGGCGGCTACATCGACGGCAACGCACTGGCCGGCCCTCTGGCCGAACTCTTCGCGGTCGACCTGACAGCAGCGACCAGCCAGTGCGCGCACTGCAGCAACACGGGGCCCGTCGCACGCCTGCACGTATACCGCCAGGCACCGGGACTGGTGGCCCGCTGCCAGCAGTGTGGACAAGTCATGCTACGTCTGGTGCGCGCACCGGAGACGGTCTGGCTGGACACGAGCGGCATCACAGTACTGTCGATCCCCGTCGGCGCCGACTGAGCCACCCATGGCCACCTTAAGCGGAACCTGGGGCTACTGGAAACGGCCGTCGAAGCAGGTACCGCTCCTCAGGTCGGAGAACCGAAGGCCGACGACTGCTCCCCCTTCCACCACCCAGCGCAGATCGTAGGACGCTTGGTAGGAGGGCGGCCAGAAGGAGCAGAAGCGCCCATTCTCGTCGACGGACCAGGTGCCCTCCGTCTGGCGTCCTGCCTCGAAGTAGGAGGTGCTCCCGTCGGGTTGGAAGGTCTGGGTCGTGCCATCGCCGTAGGCCAGGCGGCCTGCGGTGACAGCGGTGGGGATCTGCTCAGGCGGCACGATGGCGCCGTCTTCCGGGTGCAGGTTGTCGATGTTCCTGGTCACTGTGCGCTCCTTCTCCCTGGCCCGACGGCTCCGTTGCTCGTGAGGTCCGGCGGGCGTCCTCTGGCTCACCGCGGCGAAGATGATCCCATTGGAGGGGGTCTGCTCCATTGGTGTTGGCCGCCTCCGACCCGTGGCGGGGACTCGACCCCTTGGGCGCCGCAGCACATGAGCGCTTTCCGTACTGCTGTACACGGGTATCGGCTGGGGCCCTGCTGGGCCCCGAGCCGCAAGACGGGGCGCCGAGCCGCCATGCCCTTCGAGCTCCGCGGTCCTGCCCTGGTTGCCGGTCATCGGCTCTCGGCGGCGTCCTCTTCCGTCGTCTCGAAGACGCTCCGGTACTGGCCGTAGCCCTCCTGCTCCAGATCCTCCAGGGGGACGAAGCGCAGCGAGGCGGAGTTGATGCAGTACCGCAGTCCTCCGCGGTCGCTGGGCCCGTCCGGGAACAGATGCCCGAGGTGGCTGTCCCCTCGAGCCGACCGTACTTCGACACGGACCATGCCGTGGCTGATATCGGGCCTCTCGACGACGTGGCCGGACTCCAGAGGCCTCGTAAAGCTGGGCCAGCCGGTCCTGCTGTCGTACTTGTCGATCGAAGCGAAGAGGGGCTCCCCGGACACGACGTCCACGTAGATGCCGGGTGCCTTGTTGCCCCAGTAGGCGTTGGAGAACGGGGGCTCCGTCTCGTCTCGCTGGGTCACACGGTACTGCTGGTCGGTGAGCTGTGAGATGCGCTGTGGGCTCTTGCTGTACTCCGGCATGCCTACCTCCCAGACGGTGCTGGAGTGTCTCTTTTTACCTATTCGCGCCACGCATCGCCCGGATTCTTACCGTGTCGCAGGAGTGCGAGGGCCGCGGGTGAGCGCCTTCCCAGGGCGCGGTGCACGGGCGGACCGTTGACGTGGTGGTCAGAAGCGGCCGCCCGTCGCGAGCCGCGCTGCCTCCCCTCACGACCGGGACGGGAGGACGAGGACCGGGTTGCCCAAGCTGCCCCCATCGCTCGTGCCCGGCCCGTAGCGGCGACTCTGCCTTGCAGGTCGCCCTCGACAGGCCGGGCACGGATGTGGATGCGTGCTTCCAGGCGGCAAGGATCGTCCTGGCGCCGTCGCGTCCGGCGACGGTCGACTGGTCGGTCGCGTGCACCGTGACGCTGGGTGACGAACACCTGGCGGTCTGGGCTTTCGCGAGCGACGTCGCCGTCGTCGGCACCGCGTGGGACCTCGTGAGAGCCAGGGGGGCGTCCAACTCGGGACGGTGCTGACCTCGTATGTGTTGGGCACGAGGGGAAGGGGCCTCCAGCAGCCGCCACTCCCCGCGGGTCTGCGCCGCTACTCACCCGGCTGCGCCTGTTCACTCCTGATGCCCTTCGCGGCCTCCGCTTCCTCGGCTGAGATGTCCTCGGCGATGGCAAGCACCCGCCGCAGGCTGGCGGAGGGAATCACGACGCCACCGGCGCTGTCCATGTAGATGTAGTCGCCGGGGCTCACGCACACACCGGAAATCTCAACAGCCACAGCGCAGGCGTACGGCATCACCGTGTCGCCGCCCCATCGGACCGCCTCCCCCCTGCACCAGGTAGCGAATCTGTAGCCACGCAACTGGCCGAAGTCACGTAGCCGGCCGTCGGCGAGGACGCCGGCCAGCCCGGCGCTGTCCGCCCTGGCAAGCTTTGTGCCCCCGCCATGGGACACGTCGGCATGCCCTCCGCTGGAGAGCACGAGCACCTGGCCCGCCCCGGGCGGGTTCCCGAGTGCTTCGTAGAAGTAGTACCGGAAGTCATGGCCCTCTGCCGCCAGGTCCTCGCGGTAGGGGAGGTAGGAGATGGTGGCTGCCGGCCCGAAGAGATGGCGGAGAGGGTCGGGGCTCGACATGGCGGGTATGTGCGCTCGGTGGCCGTGGACCCGGTTCATGGCGTCGACGAGCGTGGCGCACCCCAGGCGGGCTGCTTTCTGAGCCAATGTGTCGTCCTCCATCTGCTTCCTCTCTCAACGGGCCATGGGCTTTGTCCGGCGTACCGCCGGGGCGCCGTGAGGTACCTCGGCTGGGCCACAGCCGCGTGAGGGCTGCGCGTGCGCGTCTTTCTGCATGCTGTGTGCCAGAGCCTCCGTCCGCCGCCGGGACCCGAACCGCCGACACTCCTCCGCGGTGGCCAGTGACGAATAGGTATGCCAGTGAACTGCGCCCAGCGTGTGAGGGTTCTTACTGTCACTCACCCTTTCAGCGTCGCGTTCACAGGCTTGCAGGGCATCTTGACCACCGTTCTCGCCCCGGCGTCCTGTCGGGGCCGCGTTGCGTCCTCTTGCTCCTATGTCAATCAGGCTGCTTGCCGAAGGGAGTCGTGGTGAATGCCGATGTGGGCGTCGTTGAGGAGGGCGCGGTAGACGACGTCGGAGAGTCGCCGTCGCAGTGCGCGTATGGCTTCGGTGCTGGTGTTGCGCGCTTCCTTGCGTCGCTGGAGGTAGACGCGGGCATCGGGATGGTAATGGGCCTGAAGGATCGCGATGCGGTGTAGGGCTGCGTTGAGCGGCCGGTTTCCGGTGCGGGCGAGATGATGTGGCCAAGGGCCGTCGCGGCCTATCCGCTGCGAACGCCGCGGCAGCCCAGGGCGAACAGGTACCAGCCGCGCTCAGCGCAGGAAGCCTCGTCCGCAGCAGCCGCGCCACGGAGGGCTTCAGCGCCGACGGAAGCACCCTCTACACCGGGAGGGGCTCCAGACAAGGGACACCCGGTCGGTCGACGCCGACGACCACGACCGCTTCTGCTCCCCCAAGCCCTCCGACCGCGGGGCTCCTACAACCCCCTGGATGGCGCGGGAGCGGCGAGTCCACAGCCTCCGCCTCTCGGAAACCAGCGGCGGAGCCCGCTTCCAGGTCCTCTGAGACCCCCGCCGGCACACCGACAAGTCGACGCGCAGGCGCAGCGCCTCCTGCCTGCCTCGCACGAGGGAGTGGGCGAGCGCTCGCTTAGAGCGCGTCCGCCAACTCTATTCAGTGACCACACCATTGCCGCGCGGACACGAGCCGAAGCCGGCCACCGTGCCGCGAAGCTGCCCTTTGACGTTTGGACACCACAGCTTTAGGTACGTCGGCGCCCCCAGCGCCCGGGGCGAAGCCGGCGCTGGGACGCTGGGGCCGGCGTCCGGCCCTCCAATAACCGTAATGCGCTTCAGCCGCGTCGGCCGACCCTGGGATGCCGACGGCGCGGGCTCTTGACATGATGGTACAAGTGCCAAGAAAAGCCCCTCCCGCTCGGTCGAGTTGAGGGGGGTTGAGGCCGGTGCACACACGATACTCGGGCAGGGTCCGCCTCGGGCCTGCGGCTGGGCGGGGGAGCGCAGACGCCACCACGGACCGGCCGTCGGGGCAGCGCCTGCGCGACGACAGGAGAATGCCATGGCCGCGCACACCGCTATCGCCAGGTTGCACTCCGGAGGGATAACGGCGAGCCGATTCGGACTCGCGCTGAACCTCGCCAGCATCGGACGGCTCAAGTTCGAGGATTACGAGGTGGAGAACATCCGTCCTGTGGTCGTCTCGAGCCCACTGCTGCGACGGCCGCTGAGAGCGCTCGGAGAGACGAGACTGGCCAAAGCCATCGGGATCACTGAGATCACGATCGCCGCGATGATCTCCACCGGACGGTGGGCGCCCAGAGTCTCGGCAGCCGGCAGCCTGCTCGCGGCCGGGATGTTCACCGTCACGCTCAGTTTCCTGATCAGCACTCCGGAGGCGTGGCACCAGCGGGGCCGAGAGCCGAAGCTCTCGCCGGCCGGCCAATTTCTGATCAAGGACGTGGTGCTGCTGGGTGCTTCCCTGATCACCGCTGCGGAGTCGCTGAGCAGATACCGACGACCATAGCCTGTCACGGCTCCCCAGCCGCCCGTGACGCCTCGGACATCCAAGGACCCTTTGAACTCGAGGGTCTCCGTCCGCGTCAGCGACCAGGCACTTGCCGGTGACCTGGATGGCGGAAGCACGTCGGGACGTGCCAACCCATCCCGTGCGTCCATCCCGGGCGTAGGCGGGCCCTCCATTCGCACAGGCCGTAGGGCCCCCTCAGCCGCAGCTGCTCCCTGGCAGTCCGCAGTCCGCGGCCATGGGCAGTGCCGGCACCTCGGCTGGGTGCGCCCACTCTGGCGTGAACGCCCACGGTCTGCAATCAGGCGTACCAGGACAACCCTGCAGCGCGTCGCTGGGACGGTGGTCCCCTGAAGAAAAGGTCCAGCCGCGTAAGAACTCGACCGCCCACAGCGCTAAAGACGCGCGCTCGAGTCGGTCGCTGACCCGTCTCGGAGCAGTGCCAGCACGGCTGGCTTTCCCTCACAGAACCAGGCGCCCCGCTGCCGCCGACGCCGCGGCGGTGCCCGACGAGGAGAGAGAGTGTTATGAGAGCGACCATCCAGGGCCGAGTGCTGGCCGAGGCGTCCGACGACGAGATCGTCATGATCGAGGGGAACGTCTACTTTCCTCCCGGCACAGTGGCGCACGAACTCCTAAGCGAGAGTGAGACTCCCTACACGTGTCCCTGGAAGGGACACTGCCAGTACTTCAACGCTGTCATCGACGGGAAGGTCGTGGACGATGTGGGTTGGAGCTACCCCGCCCCTCTCGCCAGCGCAGTGAAGCGCGTCGGGCGAGACTTCTCCAACTTCGTTGCCTTCAGCCCCTTCGTGACCGTAGACAGCCTCGGCTGATCTCACGTACAGACACACCGGATGCTCCTGGCGCCGCGCCCGTGCTGGGGCAGTCGTACCATCACGCCCCGTCGCCTGCGCCAATGCGACTCGTCGGCGGTGAGATGCAACGGAACAGCGGCGCGCCCAGGACATGTCCCTCCGGCACTCTGCCCGAGCGGGCACGCAGACAGGTTCAGGGCGCACGAAAGCGCCGCCACTACGGGGACAGAATGCCCGGACCGGTCTCCCTCGAGGTGCCACACGGACAGTATCCGGCGCCTCTTCGGACGAGCATGCCGTCTACGGCATCTCTACTGCGCGTCGATGTGGAGCTCGACCGCCTGCCCCTGCTCGGGAAGGCGCACTACGATCGGGGCTGTGCCAAGGCGCTTTCGGCCCGCGGCCGGACCACAAGCCGCCGACGGCACGTTCCCCGGTCAACCGACCCCTGCGCCGGTCGGGACGCTCCGATGCGGAGCGTCCCGACCGGCGGTCCAGCCCAGGTCGGCGTAGGGATGGTCTGGTGGGCGCAGGGCACACTGCCAGGGCCGCCGCTGCGCAGACGTGGGCACGCTCGGACGGCCTGCACGGCCCGCCTCACCCCCTGGAAGGTGCGGGAAACATGACAAGCGCGTTGAAGGACCTCTCGGACGCTGGTGTGTCCGTGTGGCTGGACACCCTGTCACGCGAGCGGATCATCTCGGGCAGCCTGGCGGAGCTGATCAGCAGCCGCCACGTGGTGGGCGTCACGACGAACCCGACGATCTTCAGGGACGCAATATCGCACGGAGTGGAATACGGGGCCCGGATGTCCGAGCTCGCGGTTCGCGGAGTGTCAGCCGAGGAGGCGGTCCGCACCATCACCGCGTCGGATGTACGCGATGCCGCCGACATCCTTCGCCCCGCTTTCCTCGCGTCCTACGCCGGCCAGGACGGCCGCGTCTCCATCGAGGTCGACCCCCACATGGCTCACGACACCACGGCGACGATCGCCGAGGCACGTCACTTGGCCTGGCTCGTAGACCGCCCGAACACATACATCAAGATCCCTGCAACCAAGGCGGGCCTGCCCGCCATCGCCGAGACCATCGCCCAGGGCATCAGTGTCAACGTGACCCTGATCTTCTCGCTGGCACGCTACCGGCAGGTTGCTGACGCCTATTTGACGGGCCTCGAGAAAGCCCGCGCCGCTGGGCGCGACCTGTCGCAGATTTCCTCGGTCGCATCGTTCTTCGTCTCCCGCATGGACACGGAGGTCGACAGGCGCCTCGACGCCCTCGGCACACCGGAGGCCAGAGCCCTCCGGGGCAGGGCCGCCGTCGCCAACGCCCGCCTGGCCTACGAAGCCTTCGAGGAGCTCTTCTCCGGTGAGCGCTGGAACCGCCTGCACCGTTCGCGGGCGAACAAACAGCGCCCGCTGTGGGCCTCCACAGGCGTCAAGGACAGCGCGTACGAGGCCACCAAGTACGTCGCCGGTCTGATCGCCCCCGGCACGGTGAACACCATGCCCGAGGCAACGCTGCTCGCCGTCGAGGCACAGGGGCTGGCCGCAGGCAGCGATGTCCGCAGCACATACGACGAGGCCCGGGCCGACCTGGAAGCGATCGAGCGCCTGGGGATCCCCTACACCGAAGTCGTCCAGCAGTTGGAGGACGAGGGCGTGGCAAAGTTCCAGGAGTCCTGGGACAGCCTTCTCACAGCAACCGCGGCCCAGCTCCGAACCGGCACACACAGGCTGCACACGCGGCAATGAGAAAAGCCCCTCCGGAACACCCCGACCCCCGGGCGCTGCCGCACTCCCGCACGGTGTTCCCTCCTCCCGGGAGAGCGGGGTGAACCGCGTCCACGGAGACGGCAGCAGCATTCCGACATGGCTCGAAAGTGTGCAAGCCGTGCCCTGTCCGCCGGCAGGGCGCCAGTTGGGCTGTCACCAAAGCACAGCAGTAGCGAATCTGGGGCGAGCGGATGAGGAAGAATTGGTCCTGACCCGCAGGAGAAAATGCCTCAGCACCCGGAAACGGTCCAGCTACCGGCCTGACGCCTGAGCCGGAGCCGGCCGTCCGCGTCAATGCTTTGAGCACGCAGAGACAGCGCAATTCGCGTGGAAGAAGGGATCTGACTCGGTTTGGGTTTTCCACACGTCCCTCAGGACGACGTGCAGGTCGTGCAGCTCCTCGTATCGCCAGTGCACCGGTTCTCCGGACGGCCCGCCCAGGGGCCGTCAGCGGATCCTGTCGGCGGGCTGGTGCAGCAGATCCATGTGCGCAGTCATCTCGGAATCGTCGGCGACCGGTACTTCGCCCAGCCAGCTCACCGGGACGCGGCCGTGACCATCATGGCGGAAGAGAACCTGCCCACAAGCATCGATCCCGCTGTCGACCTCCAACAGACGCGACGCAACATCCTGCTCCGAGGCATCGACATCGACGCCTACGTCGATTGGACCGTAGAACTCGACACCGGCGACGGCCCCATTGCGTTCGCCGTCAACCGCGCTGCACGGCCCTGTGCGTGGATGGACACTCTCATCGGACCCGGGGCGCAGCGTGCGCTACGCGGCAAGGGCGGCGTACGGTGCACGCCGCTGTCAGACGGCGTGCTCCGTGTCGGCCGGGCGAGTTTCCACCTGGTCGGGCCGCGCGAATGGCGCTAGCACTCCAGCCGGACTTCTGTACTCTCCTGGTCAACGGCCTGGCGGTGGGGAGTGTAGCGGCGCGGGCACCCGTTGGCCGACGGTCTTGAGCCGGCCGTCCCGCCAACGGGTGCCCGCGCCGCATGTAATGACAGCGTCGGGCTCGTGCCTGGTGCCGACGCCGCCATGGGGACCAGTTCATCGCGTGGTCGCTGCGGGCAGGATGGCGGCGGGGTTCAACTGCCAGCAGACGACGGATTGCGGCTGGTGTGAGATCTACGAGGTCGGGTGTGTCGGCCTGGTCACCACCGCTTCACGCTGCTGCACGGCCATTACCGCAAGGAAGGCGTGGGCCAGCAT
The DNA here is from genome assembly GCF_055639175.1 of Streptomyces sp. NPDC107546. Lineage (NCBI taxonomy): Bacteria > Bacillati > Actinomycetota > Actinomycetes > Kitasatosporales > Streptomycetaceae > Streptomyces > Streptomyces sp. NPDC107546. Next base: position 29,847 of record NZ_JBVKBA010000051.1, read on the forward strand.
GGTGAGCGTCATGTGTCGGTACCAGCCCACATAACGACGGACCTCGTACTGGTCCAGCCCGCACTCGTTCTTCGCGCTCCGGAAGCACTCCTCGATCTTCCAACGGCGCCCGGCGACGCGGGCCAGGTCGGTGACGGTGGCCTCCAGCGGAGCGCAGGCGAGGTAGTAGGCGATCTCGTCAGGCTTGCCGATGCTGCGACGGGCCAACATCCACCGCTGTCGGGTCGAGTCGGCACCGTCGGACTCGGCCACGGCCGGTAGACGGGCAGCGGCCCGGTCAGTGCAGCCTCAGTCGGCGCATCGGCTCGTTGCGGCGGTCACATCAACCACGAAAACCTCGGACAGGGCCCTGCCGACGCGTTTTCGTCGACACACCCGGCGTGGGTACCTTCCACATTTGGGCCGCCGGCCTCTACGGACGCCATGTCACCCTCCCCTGTCGCCGAAGCGCTCGGTACGCACTGGCTGAGGTGCGTATCCCAGGAGCACCATGTAGGCAGCCGTCTTCTTGACGAATGCCGTGGCCTGCAGACACAGCAGGTCGGTTCGAAGTCAGGGGGGCGGCCGCCGCGGACCAAGTCGTCGGGGTGATGCGCCCCGGCGGGCGCGGTGAGTCCGCGGGTGCCTCTCTGCTGCAGAGGTACGTCGTATCTTGCCCCGGTGCTCCCTCGCGGAGCTCCGAGCCGTACAGCAGGTCCCACTGGGTCCGCGGTGCGTACAGCAACCGGAACGGTGCCCGGGTGCCGGCCTCCTCCCGTGCGCGAACCATGCCTGGCCTGCCCAGGTGCCCGGGTCAGCCCGTCAGGTCCAGTGTCAGGGTGACGGCCGTCGCCGACTCCACGCGCCGGCCCGTTACCTCGGCGGTCCGCCATCGGAGCCGGTCGCCTAGTCTCCCTGGTACCGCTGTTCTCGCCATGGGTCTCCGTAGTTGTGGTAGCCGGCGCTCTCCCAGAAGCCGGGCACGTCCCTCTGCCTCAGCTTGATCTCGCGCACCCACTTCGCGGACTTCCACAGGTACAGGTGCGGGACCAGCAGTCGAGCGGGGCCACCGTGTTGGGGTGCCAGGTCGCTGCCCCCGTAGCCATAGACGATCCACGCTTTGCCGTCGACCAGGTCGGCGAGGGGGATGTTCGTGGTGTAGCCCCCGTACGAGGTGACGAAAACGTGCTCTGCGGCCGTCTCCACGTCCGCGAGTAGAACGTCCAGGGACACGCCTTGCCATTCGGTGCCGAACTTCGACCACTTCGTCACACAGTGCAGGTCGACCGTCGGAGACTCTGCCGGGAGTGCCATCAGGCCTGCCCAGTCCCACACGTGCCGCCTCCCGGCTTCCGTGGTCACGGACAGCTTCCAGTCGTCCTGCCGGATGAGGGGGGTAGGCCCGGCGGACAGCACCGGGAACCCGGTCGTCTCGTACTGTCCAGGAGGCAGCTTCGTGCCCGCCGACGGCTTTCGACCGTGGAAGCCGCGGGAGATGAACGCCATGCTCGCCGTCCCTGTTAGTCCGGGGTGGCCCCCGTGGGCCCCTTCGAAGGTGAGCGCCCGGGCGGAGCGATTTCTTACCTCCGGCGCCTCGGGAAGGTGAGTACCTGAGGGCGCAGCCCGGGGGACGACTGCCAGGCTCCGGGGCGTGTGCGGCCGCGGGGCGAACCGCCTGGTCAGCGTTGCCCGAGCCGACGTAGTCGCCGCTGCATCAGCCCGCGGCGCTGAGATGTCCGCCGGCTATCAGCTGAGCTCGCAGTTTCTTACGGGCGTCGAACATCGTCTTGTAGAGCGCATTGCGGTTCGTCTCCAGCTCACTGGCCAGCGCTTCCAGGGGGACTCCGTTGACGACGGCGGTGAACACCTGCCGCTGGCGGGCGCTCAGTGTCTGGATTGCGTCACGCACAGCTTCGACCAGCTCTCGCGCCTGCCAGTGGCTGACGGGGTCGATACCGGAACGGTCGGGCACTTGCGCCCATTCGTCCAAGTCGACCCGGGCATTTGAAACACGCCAGAAGTGGCGGCCCAGTTTGCTGGAAACCTCAAGCACGACGAATCGGAACGCCCATGTGGTGAACCTGGCGTCGCCTCGAAATTCCCGAATTTTGCGTGTGATCCTCATGAGTGCGTCGGCGGCCGCCTGGTGGGCGAGATCGTTCAGCTCGGGCCCGGTAATCCGGTAACGAGGACCCCGGCGAAACACTTCGTCCATGGCAATCCGCACCAGCATTTCGTGCAGCCGCGTGCACGCCTGCTCGTACTGCGGCCCACGGCCGTCCTCGAGCGCGTCCACCCAGGCGGCGGATTCCGGGTCGAGTTGCCCTCGGCCCCCGGCGGGCCGTGCTGCCGGGGCGCAGCCGCTGCTTCCGGCACGTCCGCCCGGAGCTGAGTGGCACGTTCTTCTGACATCCACAGAGTGCATGGCCTTCAATCCTCAGGTCATCTCGTGCGGACAAGCCAATCACGAGACTCATCTACAGGCCGTCTACACGAAGTCGCTGTTTTTCTTTCGCCGTGCGCGCATCCCGAGATTTCACGGACGGGGGTTTCCGGCGTATTTAAACGAGCAACTCGCGCGCGTCGTGGGGCGCGCCTTCCCGTACTGTCGCGGCCGGCTGGTGAGCAGGCCGGTCCACCCAGGCCCGCGACCCTCCACGCCGGTGGCGGGCGGTCACGCTGTCTACGGACCGGGCGTGTGCTGCCGCAGCAGCCAACGCAGCTGCCGCCGCCCCCTGTGGATGCGCGACATCACGGTGCCCACAGGGGTCCCCATCGTTTCGGCGATCTCGCGGTAGGAGAGACCCTCGGCGTCTGCGAGGTACACAGCGAGGCGGCGCGGCGGGGAGATCTGGCGGAAGGCTGCTCGGAGGTCGGGATCCACGATGCGTTCCAGCGCTTCTGCCTCGGCCGACTTCGGTGCTCCGGAAGCATGGGCGCCAAGACGCGCCAGCTGCTCGTCTTCGACCTCGGAGGAGAGGCACAGGTGCGGTCTGCACTGCTGTCCACGGCGGGTAGATATGTACTGATTGACCATGATCTTCTTCATCCAGGCCGCGAAGTTCGTGCCTGGATGAAACCGGTCGAACGATGCATACGCGCGCGCGTACGCTTCCTGGACCAGGTCTTCAGCGTCTGCTGCGTGGCGGGTCATGCGCCAGGCGGCGGCGTAGAGGGTGCGACGATGCGGGAGGGCTTCCTCTTCGAATCTCGCACGGCGCTGGGCGGGGCTTTCCCGCTGGCTGCTGGTGCCCGGTTCCGTTGGGAAGTGCGTCATTTTCACGGTCGCTTTCTCTCTCAGCGCCCAGACCACGCCGGCTGCGCCCGGCGTGCGGTGTCAGCCCGCTTCGGACAGTCCAGGGCTTGGCACCCGGCCCGGTTCCTCCGCAGCGGGCCTGGCGACTGGTCTGGGCGCAGCGGGTGGGTCCGACCGGCCTCAACGCCTGCCGAGGCTGCTTGACGCGTCTGACCTGGCAGCCGCTGCCGGGCGGGAAGTGCTGGGAAGGGCGTAAACCGTCCCGGCGACGGCGGGTCTTCCGTGGATGCGCCTGTCCTGGTTCCTGGGCGGGCCGACATACAGCCTGCCGGACCCGCTACGGAGTGACAGGAAGTCCTCCCTGGCTCATCGCCCCTCCGGTCGGGGCAGCTCGGACTCGCCCGTGCGCCTGGCCCGGCCGGGGGATGGCGCGCTCAGGAGTCCTCTTGAGCGTCAGGCACCACATGGACAGCCGCCTCCTCGGCGGATGCGGCACCGTTGTCGATGCCCACGTCGCGCGCCCAGTAGTCGTCGCCGTCGTAGCCTGCGGCGAGAACGTCCGTGTCCCAACTGAGGAGGCGTCCGGCGCGCTCGTCGCCGACCTGATCGTCGATGAGCTCTCCGTCCGTGCCGATCGTGTCGCCCAGCCCGTCGCCCTCGTCCGGTGCACTGACTTCCGGCACCTCGCGCCTGAGCCGATGCGCGAGGTCCTCGTGGGAGGCGCCCTCCCTCGCAGTGACGCCCCAGTCGTTCACGGCGAGGGGTGTATCGGCGGGTGAGTAACCCCGGTCCAGGACATCCTCTCCTAGTTCGTCTTCGTCGTACTCCTCCTGCGAACGCAGGGGGTTGGAGTCGGCCAGGTCTTCGTAGGGCGGGACATTGTCTGGTGAAGTCATTACGGCCTCCATGCCATCGGATCGCCGCGGCCTGTCGGTGCCGGGGCCTCGGTGACGGCCCGGCGGGAGAACACCATTCAAGCGGCCCGATGTCGACGAGGCGTCTATCCGGCATAGTCAGCTGTGCGGCCGCCTATCGGCTCCAGCCGAGAAGTGAAAACGCCGCCTGGGGCTCAGGGCCGCCCCGCCGCACTCCTACCTCCCGGACCGGCCCCAGTTACCGGGGTGGTCGAGATCGATCAGCTGCTCGTATCCGGGATTCTCCTCGATAAATCGATCCACCACCGGGCAGTAATTGGTGATCGTCGCTCCTTTGGCGGCGAGGTCGTCGAGGGCGAAACGAATCAGGAGCTTGGACCAGTCCCGGCCGCGGTATTCCTCCCGGATAGTCGTATGAGTCAGTACGCGTCGCGAGCCGACCGTCTCGTAGACGAGCATGCCCACCACCTGGTCGCCATAGCGCAACTCGTAGAAACGCCCGTCGGGATTGTCCATGGTCTCGACGTGACAGTCGTCTGCTGGGCCCGATTCCCTACTGGTCATAGCTGTCTCATTCCTCGGTCGAACGGCTCCACGCCGCTTCTGAGCAGGTACACGCATTCCTTTTACTCGGGACTCCCCAGGCAGCAGCGTATGCCTGAGCGCAGCTGCCTTCGGACTATGTCCGGCTGTCCCGGGGCACCCTCCGGGACACGGGAATGCGCCGCAACCAGGACCGGTTCGAACCCCTGCAGGGTGTCCCCGGTCTGCCACCTGCAGACGCCGGGAAGGGAATCCGCCACCCACACAGCTGACGGTCGACGAGCCGGCGGTTCGACGCCGCTGAGTCTGGCCCCTGTCTGGCTGCCACGACTCGGCGAAGGCGCTGGCCTGGCCGGCTGGGGCCGGTCTCGTGTCGGACTGCCTCAGTCGATTCCGGCCTCGCAGAAGGGGGAACACAAGATGCTGCCGGCAAAGGGGCACGCTGTGTTGGCGGGTGGTTGCCACTGGGTCATGCAGGAGTGCTCCGGAGGTTTCCGGGTGTCGTGGCCACCCGTGTCGGCTACACCAGCGGCGAGGTGGTGGAACCGCATTGCAGGGGCGGTGATCGCGGACTCCGACGCGTCTGGATTATGGCCAGGGACTCTGGTTATCGAGGTTGTTCCGTCCGGCACCTTCTGGGAAGCGGAACCTGAGCACCAGGACTTCCTCCAGCGTCATCCGGACGCGCACATCAGCCAGTACGTCCGAGAAGGCTGGAAGCTGCCCCGCCGCCGACCTGACCCGCCCGCGCTCGCGCTTGCCAGAACGCGTCACGGCAGGCACGGCGGCGGGCGGGTACGCCCCTTCAGTGCCCGGTCACCTCAGGAACTCGTGCAGGTCCTGTTCCAGGGCCGGCCTGGGTTTGGCCCCGACGACCGTCTTGACGACCTTGCCGTCCCGGTAGACGTTGAGCGTGGGGATGGATCTGACACCGTATTCTGCAGCGGTGCGGGGGCTCTCGTCGACGTTCAGCTGGACGATTGTGATCTTGTCACTGTGCTCGGCGGCGAGCGCCTCAAGGACCGGTGCTACAAGGCGGCAGGGCCCGCACCACTCGGCCCAGAAATCGACAAGCACAGGCTTGCCGCTCTTGAGCACCTCATCCGCGAAGGTCTCGTCCGTCACGCTTCTCAGATTGCCAGCCATTCGGGCTCCTTCTACACGGGCAATATTGATCGATGCCTTCTGGATACCTCGCCCGGGGCAGGTGACAGGTCGTAGTCCCGGGCGGGGCGTGAGGATGCGTCTAGTGCTGTGGCCGGAAAGGTTTGCCGGAAAGCTCGCGGCGTCCGGTGCGGTGCATCGCAAGGCGGAGCGTCGCCCGCGTACCGGATGTACTC
>NZ_JBVKBA010000052.1:0-33194 GCF_055639175.1 Streptomyces sp. NPDC107546
GGACCGTCCGCAAGAACCCCGCCAGCACCCCCGGCGACTCCGACCCCAGTGTGGGCACCGGCGCGGGCGGGACCCTCTACATGGGCTACCAGAACGGGCACGGCGGAGCTGGAGAACGGGCACCGGGTCGGCTGACCGGACCCAGACGGAAACAGATGGTTATATACAGAAAGATCACATTAAAGGATGATTATCTGATAATTACGGCGCGTCCCACCTTCTGCCCATCTGTCCGACATTACGCTCCCGCTGGTGATCATCGGCGTGGAGAGGAAATGTCGTGCCCCTTGAGTCCGAGCACAGTCAGCGGTCGGCGGCGAAGCCCGAGCCCACACGCTTGAACCCCCCTGTCGGCAGGCGCCTGGGACGGCTGGGGACCGCCGTCGTGACCGGTTGCCTGCTCGCCGGGCTGAGCCCGGTGGCCGCCGGTGCCCAGCCGGCTGCCGCCGCGGCGCCGAACCGCAACGACGATCCGACGCGGTACTGGGACAACGTCCTGCTCCAGACCTTCCGTGATGCCCGGGGCATCGACGCCGCGCCCGGAAGGCTCACCAGGGCCGCCGCGATGGTGCACGCGGCGATCTACAACGCGGAGAGCGCGTATCAGTACAAGTACGGAACCATGAGGTACCAGCCGTACCTCAACCGGCCGCTGAGGTATGCGGATCGACCGCCGCAACGGCGTCCGGACGAGGAGGAGCGGCTGATCGACCGCACGGCGTACCGGATGATCTCGCAGCTCTTCCCGGGCGACCAGGCCTACATCGACGCCCGGTTCACCGCCCGGACCGGCGCCGCGCCCGGTTCGTTCGACATCCTCGACCGACTCGTGGTCGACCCGGTGGTGAGGCAGATCAACGAAGCCCGCGCCGACGACGGTTCGGACAATACGCAGGTCTACAACGGCGACACCACCACGCCCGGCGCCTGGCGACCGACCGGCGGCAGCTGCCGGCAGCCGAGCGACGCGGTCACCCCCTACTGGGGCATGGTCAGGCCGTTCGTGCTCCGGCGCGGCTCGCAGTTCCGGCCTGCCGCCCTGGGCGCCACCTACGCCGATGTGCTGGCCCGCCCGGACTACCCGGCCCAGGTCGAGGAAGTACGACGGCTCGGTGCCGTCGACTCCACCGAGCGTACCCGCGACCAGACGGCCGCCGCCTGGTTCTGGGCCAACGACCTGGACGGCACCTACAAGCCCCCGGGACAGTTGCTCGAGCTGACCGGGATCGTCGCCGGAGGGCTCCGGCTCGACACGTACGAGACGGCCCGCTTGTACGCGCTGGTGTCGCTCGCGATGGCGGATGCCGCGATCGCGGTGTGGGACACCAAGTACGACACTCCGATCAAGCTGTGGCGGCCGGTGACCGCGATCCACGCCCTGGGTGGCGCGAACGCGACCTGGCAGCCGCTCAGCGCTGACCGCTCGGGAGCACCGTTCACGCCGTGCTTCCCCTCCTGGACGTCCGGGCACGCCGGCCTCGCGGCTTCCTGGGCGGGAGCCATGAGGCATTTCTTCGGCCGTGACAGCGTCTCGTTCACCGCGCACACCGAGGATCCGCACGCGCTCATGGCCAACCGGTCGTTCACCAGCTTCAGCCAGGCCGCCCGTGAGGATGCGCTGAGCCGGCTCTGGCTGGGCGTGCACTACCGCTGGGACCTCAGCGGCGGGCTGGCAGTCGGTAGCGACGTCGCCGACTACCTGGTCGCCCACACGATGCTGCCGACGAGTCCCGGCCGTCCGCCGCGACGGTGAACGGCACACACCTCGCCGCGTGAGAGCTTCGCGGGACCGCAGCGCGGTACCGGCCGACCGGCACGGGTCGGCACCCGGTCCCTGCGCCCTCCGCCGCCCGGCGAAACCGGCGGAGGGCGCAGGCCTGGATATCCGTTCGTCCCGAGCGGATGGGCGTTCTACTCTCGGGCACATGGACAAGCCCCTCGTCGCCGTGCTCAGCGGCGCCGGTGTCTCCACCGAGCAGAGGCTTCCTGGTCCCCTTCGGGGCTTCCGAATTAAGGTGCCCCGAGCGGGGATCGGACATGAGTCGAAAACCGGAGGAAGAGCGTGGCGGGCGATTGGACCGCCACGCCTCCGGGACTTGCTGTTTCAGGAGTCGGTCACCGTGATCTGCAACGGTCCGCTGGGGGCCGGGGAACCCACATCGTTGGGGTATCCGTACTGCGCGTGGAGTCCGCCCTCGTCGGTCAGCGTGAAGCCGATGGTGTAGACGCCAGGCGTCAGGCCCTGGGGCAGGCCAGCCACTATCTGCACGATCCCGTCGGTCACCGCGGAGAGGCCGCCGTAGCTCCCGCCGACGGGATCGCCGGCAAAATCGTAGATGGTGAGGCTGTACCCATTGACTCCCGCGAAGGAGGTCACGTCAGCGGACAGCACGACGTTCCGGGGCAGGGCGCTGGCCGCAACCGTTGTGAAGCTCAACGATGCAGAGGTCGCCACAGGCGGCGCGGTGTCCGGAATCTGCGTGGCCACCAGGTTCAGGTCCGGCCCATCGAAGTATGAACCGTACGCCGCCACGTCACCGGCACCGTCCACGAGCGCAATGCCTGTGATGGTGCACTCCTTGTCGTAAGTCTGAAACATGGTGGCGGAGAGCGTGATCGTGCCGTCAGCGCTGATGACGGGCGCCCGGGTGACCGATCCACCGCAGCCCGTGTCTGTCCACACGGTGGCCGAAGCGAGCCCCTGGCGCACGCCGTTGGGTCTCATCGTGATCGAGAGCTTCTGCGGCGCGGACCAGTTGTTCACGGCCGTTGGTGAAATGGAGAAGTCGCTGGCCTGCAGACTCGCGTTCTGAGTGACTTGAACAGGCGCGAGGTTCAGGTTTCGGTAGACGGAAGTGATTCCCGCGTTGTCGGTCAGCCTGATCCTTGAGACGGACCACGTACCGGCTGCGGCTCCGGCCGGGATGGTGACCGAGACGCTGCAGATGATGTCGTTGCTGCCCCAGCCAACAGTGTTGGGACCACAGGAGGTGGTGCCATCGCCGGCCGTCATCACCTTGAGCTTGCCGGATGTCGTCTGCCCGCCCGGCCCGGCGACGGTGACCTCGCCCTTGTAGAAGCCCGACTCCGGATCGACGACCTCGATGCTGTACGCCACCGTGACGGGCTTGGCCGCGTTGCAGAGATACGTCGGCTGGTCGGACAGCAGGGAGACTCCTGCGTACGTCGGCCCGGCCGAGTCGACCAACTCCTTGGCCGTGACAGTGCTCGCGAACTCCGAGAGCCCGCCCTTGTCGACCGTCAGGGTGTTCCCTTGATCGTCCGCGGCGGTGACCCTGACGACCGCCCAGGTCGCGCTGGGCTCCGCCGCGTACTGCGGCACATTGAAGTCGTAACTGTATGTGGATGACTGGGCATTCCCGGACAAGGAACTGGTCATTGTGGAGCCGCTCGGCTGCAGCGAGTAGCTGATGTCGAAGGCGGGCCCCACGACGCCGCCGCCTGCGGCGACCTGCTGGACGTAGACAGAGATCCGACGGCGCTCGTGGCAGATGCGGCGGCAGAACCGGACCCTGAACGCCGAGGCGAACGCCGCGCACCGGGCCGTGGCCGAGCTGGAGCGGTCCGGGGTACCCGTGCGAGTGATCACGCAGAACGTGGACGGGCTGCACCAGCTCGCCGGGATGCCCGCCCGCAAGGTCCTTGAACCCCACTGCCCGTCGACTCCCCCGCTCAGCGGGCCCAAGTCCGAGTTCGACCAGCGAGTGCGTGTGCGGGAGATGCTCACCTACCTCGCCGCCGCACTGCCCCGGTTCACCTCACCTGCCGCCCGGCTGCTGCCCTGCAGTGTGCTCTGCGGGCCGACAACCGCGGTCAGGTCGGGCTGCCGGCAGGTCTGCTGAGCGGCATGCGTCTGCGCGGGCGCAGGGAACGGGAGGAACTCGCTCACAGCGGCTGGCTCGAGATGCCGGATGTCAGGCCGGCCCACTTGAAGGTGCGGCTGCTGGATGCCACGGTCCTGGACCAGGCTCCCAGTCGCAGCCACACGCCGCCGTGCCGCGCACTGGGCATTGCGTCCCGCGCCGCCTACCGCACCGCATGCCCTGCGACTGACCGCGCTGGTGCTGGCCGCGCACAGCTCCACCCAGGTCCACCACAGCACCGACATCCACGTCCTCGCCCGCCTGTGCGGACACTCACCCCACCAGACCGCGGACCTCCTCGATCGGTTGGCGGCCACCGGGATCCTGACCGCTTGGCAGCACAGCCGGGACACCGACGAAGTCCTGTGGCAACTCCCCCACCAACAGTCCGCAAGTCGTCCCGCTGCACGCCCCAGGCAGCCTCACTCATGGGAACGGTGAAGCTCAGGTTGAGAAATAGACGTGACTCAAGAAGAGCAACAGGCTCCACCCATCCGTACTATCTCTACGCCGGGCCACGCGCAGCAGTCATCTCCACTGCCGCTCGGATCCCAACCCGAAACCACAAACACTTGGCTTTCTGCGCCCGCACCACAGGTGCTGCACGCACGGCCAGGAAACCCAGGGAAAGGCCAACCCATGTCCAACACGACTTCCGGCACTGAACTGACATCGCAGTACGCCGCACAGGTAACCAGCGACCTCGAACGCAACGCCAAGGAGCAGGAACGTATCAGTGCCGAGATCACCGCGCTGCAGGAGCAGCTGGCCGCGCTGCAGCATGACCACTCCGTGCTGATGCAGGTGCAGCAGGTCCTTGGGCTTTCGCCGGCGCCGGTTCAGCCCACAGCCGGTTCGGACGGTGCCGCGGTGCCTGCTCCGCGCAAGAAGACCTCTGCTGAGCCCGGCGCGGGCAAACGGACGCGCGCGAAGAAGGCAGCTCTCACGCAGGGCTCCACGAGCAGCAAGAAGTCGGCGGCCAAGAAGCCCAGCGACACGGCCGCAGTCGCGAAGGCGGCCCAGCCCACGCTGGTCGAACTCGTCCGCAGCCACCTCACCGAACAGAGCGAACCGCGCTCCGCCGCCGAAGTCGCCACCGCACTCGGCCAGGCCCACCCCGAGCGCGGCATCAAGGCCACCGTCGTGCGTACCACCCTCGAAGGCCTCGTCGCCAAGAACCAGGCCCAGCGGACCAAGCAGGGCAGCTCCGTCTTCTACACCGCCCCCGGTGCGGCCGAGCAGACAGCCATGCCGGCAAACGACGAGCAGTCGTCGGAGCAAGCCGAGTGAACCGCTGACAGTTCGCACGGGCCACTCTGACACCCTCGCCACCCGCCACGCCTTCGCTCACTGGCCCAAGGGAAGGCAAGCTGCGGCGGGTGCCGCAGACGCCTTCAACCGGCCCTGCTCGGCGACATGGTGCGAGTACTGGACCCCGACCACCTCTACATCTGTGTAGTGCGCCAAAGCCTCGCCTACTGGCAGGTGCGGGCGGGTGTGGCGTCAGCCACAGGATGGATGACACCAGCCAGCCGATGGGCCGGTTGACCGACGAATCCGAGCCGTTCTTCGGCGCCGTGGTGAGCGAGGCGGCGCAGACTCTCTCAGCGCGCCTGGGGCACACGTCCGGTGCCCAGCCGCCCGCATCCGCATGACGTCCTCCCGCACCGTGCCCTCGCCTGCGTGGGTCTCGGGGGCCAGTACGTGACGCGGAGCGGCCGCCCCGCCGATGCTCCCCGGACGGTGGCCAGGTAGGAAGGAGGCATGAACAACGTCATAGACCTGCGGAGCGACACCGTCACCCGCCCCACCGATCCGATGCGTACCGCCATGGCGCGGGCCGACGTGGGGGACGACGTGTTCGGCGACGATCCCGCCGTGAATGCTTTGCAGGAACGGTTGGCGGAGTTGCTCGGCTTCCCCGCCGCGCTCTTCGTGTCGTCAGGCACCCAGAGCAATCTGTGCGCACTGCTCAGTCACTGCGGGCGTGGTGACGAGTACATCGCAGGGTGGAACGCGCACGTCTACTCCCACGAGGGCGGCGGGGCGGCGGCGCTCGGCGGGATTCACCCGCAGCCGTTGCCGCACCAGGAGGACGGGACACTCGACCTCACGCACGTCAAGGCGGCGGTCAAGCCGGAGGACCCGCATTTCGCGCGGACCCGGCTGCTGTGTCTGGAGAACACGTTCGGAGGCATGGTGATCGCTCCAGAGTATCTGGAGTCGGCCACGGCCGTGGCCCGCAAGCACGGACTGGCGACGCACCTGGACGGGGCCAGGCTGTTCAACGCCGCGGTGGCCGGCGGCGGCGATCCGTACGACGGAGCGCGGAAGATCGCGGAGCATTTCGACAGCGTGTCGGTGTGTTTCAGCAAGGGCTTGGGAGCACCGGTGGGCTCGGTGTTGCTCGGTTCCCGGGAATTCGTCAGTGAGGCCCGGCGGTGGAGGAAGGTTCTGGGCGGAGGCATGCGGCAGGCGGGAGTACTGGCGGCGGCCGCGTCGTACGCGCTGGACCACCACGTCGAGCGGTTGGCCGAGGACCACGCCAACGCCGCGCTGTTCGCCGAAGCCCTCGACGGCGTACCGGGACTCGAGGTCGGCGCGGCGCGCACCAACATGGTGTTCGCACGAGCCGTCGCGGGCGTCACGCCGCAGGACCTGGTGGAGCGGCTGGCTGCCAGGGGTGTGCTGTGCACGGGCGGACCGCAGTTCCGGTTCGTGTTCCACCTCGACGTCTCGCGGGAGAATGCGGAGCGCGCGGCGATCGTGGTGCGCGAGACCCTGGCCGACAGCATCGCCTGACGGGCAGCCATGCACGCACCCGCGTTGCCGCGAGACTTCCGCAGTCGGATCTCGCCCAGCGGCATGGCCGTTGCGCGCGGTCTGGCTTGCGCTGCAATCGGTGAGCGTTGTGAAGGTCGCCCCATTCAGATGACTCGCTGCTGAATGCGTTCGCTTTCTTCTATTGGACCCCTGGCTGCTGCTCCACGACGCTGGGTTGTGCCGATGCCGCCGCGGGCCCCTACCGCAGGTGTTGGTCGGCATCAGTTCCCCGTAAGTCGAAAGAGGTCTCGAGCACATGCACACTCGCCGCATCGGTGACGTCGAGGTCAGCGCGATCGGCCTGGGCGGCATGCCCATGTCGATCGAGGGCCGCCCCGAGGAGGCACGTTCCCTCGCCACCATTCACGCCGCGCTCGACGCCGGCGTGACGCTGATCGACACCGCTGATGCCTATCACCGGGACGCCGGTGAAGTCGGTCACAACGAAACCCTGATCGCCAAGGCTCTCGCCTCCCATGCGCTGGGTGCGGATGTCCTCGTCGCCACGAAGGGCGGCCACCTGCGTCCCGGAGACGGCAGCTGGACGCAGGACGGCTCCCCCAAGCACATCAAGGAGGCCTGTGAAGCCTCCCTGCGCCGCCTTGGCGTGGAGGCCATCGGGCTCTACCAGTTCCACCGTCCCGATCCCAAGGTCCCCTACGCCGAATCGGTCGGTGCGGTGCGGGAACTCCTCGACGAGGGCAAGATCCGCATGGCCGGTATCTCCAACGCCGACCCGGACCAGATCCGGCAGGCGGGCGAGATCCTCGGCGGCCGCCTGGTCTCCGTCCAGAACCAGTTCTCGCCGGCCTTCCGCTCCAGCGAGCCGGAGCTTCAGCTATGTGACGAACTCGGCATCGCGTTCCTGCCGTGGAGCCCGCTGGGCGGCATCTCCCGTGCGCGCGAACTGGGCTCTGCCTACGCACCGTTCGCGCGCGTAGCCGAGGCTCACGGGGTGAGCCCGCAGCAGGTCTGCCTGGCTTGGATGCTCGCGAAGTCGCCGATCGTCGTTCCGATCCCCGGCGCAAGCCGGCCGGAGACCATTCGTGACTCGGCGGCGGCTGCCGAGCTGAAGCTGACGGACGAGGAAATCGCCGAGCTGGACGCCGTGTGACACTGTGCGGTTAGCCCGTGACGCCGGCTCGGCCACCGAGCCGGCTCCACCGAGGATCGCCGAGCCGGTGGCAGCCGTCGCCCGTCGGTCCTTGGGCGGCTTCGGCCTTGCTCTCCATGATGCCGAGCGCGCCGGAGACGTAGATGAGGCGGGACCACAGCCCCCTGCGCTGGGCTCGCGCTGACTCGGCGACCGAGAAGCGCGCCGACCAGGTGCAAGCGGCGCGCGCCACCTACGACCAGGCCCAGGAGGCCGACGACGTGCTCTGAGGCACGCAGAGCCGGTGGCGTGATGCACGGCCAGGGGGTGGGCAGGCCGCAGCGAACCGCCTGCCCAGCCCTTTCTGCCGTTCCTACCGCGAGCGCCCGTACCTGACTCGCTCAGCCGACGTGGTCCACCTGCCTGCGGGACAGAGCGCGCGGGTCAGGCAGCCTTCCGGTACGCACCGACGAGGAGGAGGAGCAACTCGGCGTTTTCCGGTGTCTGTGTGCGCCCGCTTGTGGCGCGTGCCGTTCTGGATCAGCAGATCGCCGGCTCGCTGGAGTCTTGGAGCCGTCGCCCACCTCAAGGCTCACTTCTCCCGAGATGACGTACACCGCGTCGAAGGTGTCGCTCGCGTGTGCCCCGGCACCTACGGGTCCATCAGTTCGCCGAGCCGCGGCGCGGTGACGACCGACGGCCGCCGGTCGTCGGTCGTCGGGATGCAGCAGTGGGACACACGGAATCCGCCGACCGGAGGGAAGAAGTCCCCTGCGCGCGGGTCCACGCCCTTGTCCGGGTACAGCCGGAGGCTCGTCCGCACTCCAGATTGATGTGCGCCTGCACAAAGCGGAGACTTGTCATCGGCGGCATGACCGACAACCGGAAAGCCGTCACTCCTGTCACAACATGATCATGGCATCGTGTCCAGCGAGCCATGGGGGGACGGCCGACAGAGGCCGGACCGGGATACCCTCGGACGATGTCGAATCGGGCGGTAGCAGCTGGAGTAGGTCTCGCGCGGGTGATGGCGCACTGCGGGGGAAGCCCATCAGCAGCCGTGCACTATCTGGCGGGTGCCATCGCCTCCGCACCTGAGAACCCCGAGCCCTATGCGGTTCTTGCCGAGTTGTGGAGGGACAAGCCGTCGGAGCTGACCGAGGTCGTTCAGGGTGCCGACTCCTTGAGGACGGTCCTGGCGCAGTCGTACATCAGCTTCCTTCAGGACGACATGGATGGCGCGGCGCTTGCGATCGGATCGGTCACGGGTGCGCGACCCGACATCGCCTGGGCCAAAGCCCCCTGGTTCGGCGATGAACGATTTCTCGGTGTGGTGAGTGCCGATGCGCTGGCCGAGGCCGCCATGCGGACGATGGACTATGGCCATGATCTGGACACCGAAAGCATGCGGGAACGATTTCGGCCCTGGTTCGAAGCCATCGACGCGGTCTCTGCCCGCCAGCCGTTGCCGGAGGCGTTGGCCAAGATGGCGATCTTGCTGCGGGCATGCGGTCTCACCGATGCGTCGTTTGCCCTCTGCGACCAGGCGGACTCCGCTGAGCGGATCATGCTGACGGAAGTTGTGCGAGCGGGCACGTGGCGCAAGCTGGGTGATCTTCAGCAGACCGTGGCGGCGTTCGAGCGCGCTCTTGCCCTGGAACCGGCCAACTGGTCACTCTATCTCGACCTGGCCGATGTGCGTGCTGAGCAGGGCGACTTCACCTCTGCGGTCCGGCTGATCGATCAGGGGATGAGGTACGAGCCGGCTGAGCTCTCACTTCGCGCGGCCGGGGCTGCCTACCGTGCACGACTGACCGGCTCGCGTGCCGATCTGAGCGAACTCATCGAACTGGCGCCGAATCTGCCGAACGACTCGTACCGGGACCTGCTGATTGATCACGCGTGTGCTGGTCCCGCGCTGCCTGTCGAACTCGTGGCTGCGGCCCGGCGCATCCAGAACAGCTGAGGCTCCGCTCCTCCACGAACAGCAGCTCCAGCAAGCAATGCTGAACGCGGCGAAGCCCAGGGCGCCGTAGGCGGAGCGGACGCGGACCGCGGCGTCGGCTCGGTAGATGCGGACCGTGGAGCGCAGTACCTCGCCATAGCCGACTCGCCGGCCGGGGAGGGCGTCGCCGAGGAACAGCGGGCGCCAGTACACAAGTTCGGTCACGATACCGGCGATGGTCCGCGCGAGCAGCATGCCGGTGAGCAGGCCACTGATGAGGGTCGCCACGGCGGGCCCGCGCTGCGCGTCGTCGGTGAGGTGGCCGCGGTGGGCACGAGCACCCGGGCTGCGACGTTCGCAAGGCCCAGCGCGGCAAAGGCGACCAGGGCGATGGCCGGTCCGGGAGCGAAGCCGACCGCGGCGAGGGCGGCGGCGTCGAGCAGCAGCAGAACGGTCAGCAGGGACCCGCGCTCGACGATGTCCGCCGGCGGAAGCACAACACCAGGCCCAGAGCGAAGCCGAGTTGGGTGACGATGACACCGGGGGCACCCGCGGAAGTGCCCAGGGAGCGCGCGATCACGTCTAGGTGATGCGGGCCAAGACGTTGATGTCGGTTCTCACTTGCTACTGATCAAGGGCTATGGTCATCGACCGAGAATTCCTCACATCGGATGATCAAGGGTCCCAGACGAATGTCGCGCAGTCCGCGCACTCCTCGAGGTACCGATGGCGACACTCGACGGTGTGCCGGAGGAAGGTGATCGCTTGCTGTCTGCTGCGGACCTCACTTTCGAGCGCAGCGATCTTCGCGCGCACGACCTCCTGCGCCGCGGACTTCTTCGGGGACATCGCTGCGGTGACCTCTGGCAACGAGAGCCCGACTTGTCGCAGTTTCAGCACGGTTCGTGCCTGCTCCAGGACGTCGTGGTCGTAGAGGCGGTAACCGTTCGCGTCCCGGTGCACCGTGAGTGCTCCGACGTGCTCCCAGTGCCGTAGGACATGGGCCTCGACTCCAAGCTGCGCAGCCGCCTCGCCGATCGTTATCGCCATTCCGCCCTTGCCTTGATGTCGACCTGAACCTTTAGCCTCCCCAGCATGCCTGACAGTTCTCGCACCCCGCCCACTCCTGCTTGTTCCCGATCGGTCCTGGTCACCGGCGCGACGGGCAACCTCGGCCGTGAGCTCCTGGCCCGGCTGCATGCGCGCGCAGCAGCTGTGCGATGCCTCGATCGTCGCCGTGTTGGCCCGCGACCCGGCATCGAGTCGGTGCGCGGTGACCTGACCGACGCCGACTCCGTCCGTGCGGCGCTCGACGACATCGACACCGTCTTCCTCATATGGCCGCTGCTCGACACCGCCCCCGCCGAGCCTCTGATCGCAGAACTCGCCGCAGCAGCACCGCGCGTCGTCTACCTCTCCTCGACTGCGATCGATGACGCCTCATTTCGCCAAAGCGACCCGATTGTGCAGGTGCACGCGGACATGGAACGCCGGCTCCGTGATGCTGGCCTGCACCCCACCGTGCTGCGCAGCGACACGCTGGCGTCCAACACCCGGGGCTGGGCGGCACAGCTGCGCGCAGGGGACGTGGTTAGAGGTCCGGATATAGCGCGCACAGCCGTCGTGGACGAGGGTGATGTCGCGGCCGCAGCCGCGGAGGTGCTCCTTCGACGCCAGGACGATTCGGATCGCTCCCCCTACCTGCTGACCGGGCCCGAGCCGCTCAGCAGGGCCGACCAGGTCGGAATCCTCGGGGCCGCCCTCGGGCGAAAGTTGCGTTTCGAGCCGGTACCCGCGGATATCGCGCGCGCACGAATGCTCGCGGACGGCCGTCCCGAACGGCTGGTCGAGGCCCTCATCACGGCGTCAACGCGGCGACCTGAATCGCGCCTTGTCACCGATGATGTCGAGCGCCTGACCGGTAGGCCGGCCCGCCCCTTTGCGCAGTGGGCCATAGACCACAGCACCGAGTTCGGCCCGCGGCCATGACCACACCCATCAGTCAGTCTCTAACCGGTGTGATGACCGCCGAAGATCGCTTCCCCGACAATGTCGAAACCGTCACGGGAAACTGCCCATGAGGCACGCCAATGCTCCACTGACCGTCGAAGGTCGACGCCGACTTGTCGAGCGTTGCCAGACTCGTCCAATAGCGCACGTCGCCGCCGAGATGGGGATCTCGCGCGCCTGTGCATCGAAGTGGGTCAACCGCTACCGCCGCTACGGGGCAATCGGCCTGCTCGACCGTTCTTCGACACCACACCGTCAACCCGCCGCGACAGACGCCACAGTCGTGGCCCGAATCGCAGACCTTCGGCGCAGCAACAAGTGGTCAGCGTCGCGGATCGCGTTCGAACTCCAAGCTCAGGGCATCACCGTCAGCCGCCGCACAGTGACCCGGCACCTGGCGAGGCTCGGGCTCAACCATCGCAAGTTCATCGCCCCGAACGGCGAACAGAATCGGGAACCTCGCAGGATCAACGCCAGGTGGCCAGGCCACATGGTCCACGTCGATGTGAAGAAGGTCGGCCGGATCCCCGACGGCGGAGGTTGGCGTGTCCACGGCCGCGGGAGCGAGCGGGCCAAGAACGCCGATCGACTGAAGAAGAAGAGCAAACGCGGCGGCTACGCGTATCTCCACTCCGCAGTTGACGGGTTCAGTCGGCTCGCATACACGGAAGCGTTGCCTGATGAGAAGGCCGTCACTGCGAACGCATTCATGCACCGTGCCCGCGCATGGTTCGCCGCCCACGGCATCACCCACATCGAGCGGATCTTCACGGACAACGGAGCGTGCTACCGCGCCGACGCATTTGCCCGAGCGCTACTCGGGTCACGCCACCAGCGCATCACGCCCTACACGCCGCGGCATAACGGCAAGGTGGAGCGCTACAACCGGATCTTGGCAGAGGAGTTCCTTTACGCCCGCGAATGGAACTCCGAAGACGAACGAGCAGCCGCCCTCGGCGTGTGGAACATCCACTACAACTACCACCGGCCTCACGGCACCGCTGGCGGCCGGCCACCAGCGTCGCGGCTCCAAAGCGGTGTCACCAACGTGCTGGCCTCCTACATCTAGGAGTGGCTGGGCGTAGTACACGTCGGCGATCGCCACCGGTGCGAGCGCCAACAGCAGGGTCAGAGCGCGCGATATGCCGTGGCTCGCGGGAGCCGCCGCGGTGACGGGCCGCGCTGCGGCGGTCTGGGACATGCAGGATCTCCTCGTCAGCAGGAGTTGGTCTGTTGCGCACAGCGACATTGCTGCACCCTCTCCTGTCCGGCGGTGCGGCCGTCGGCGGTGACTCTGGCATGTCATGCGAGAAAACCGCGAGGGATCTATCGTCGAGGTATGAGCGTGTTCATCAAGCTGGTGGAAAACCGGCCCCCCAAGGAATACGCGGAGCTGGCGGCTGCAGATATCTCCTACGAGGACATCACGGAAGGTGAATCGCCCGCCACGTATGAGTACGACCTGCTTCCGAGCGGCGCATTGCGGATCCTCAGGGTGACCAAAGGCGAAGCCGCTGTCGTCGAATCGATCTACGCTCCCGGGCCCTGGTTCCGTGTCCAGGGGCAGTGGCACGGTAATGCGGAATAGCAAGCACTCTGTCGGCGGCCGGGCGCTGTCGGCTGCTGGTCCCGGTCGTCGGTGCTAGAGGTCCGAGCAGAATGTGCTCATGCTTGGCGTCAGCCTACGAAATCACGTCGGAAACTACCTGCAGGTGTACCGTGGATTGTGGGTCGCGCGCTCTCACGTGAGTTGCGCCTGAAAGGACGGCCCCGGCGCTTTCACCCGGGCCGTTTCGGTTTCGGGGACCACGCTGAGCGTGCCGGGGCGGTCACACGGGCGCCATGGCCGCCCTCAGAGTCCCAGTGGTCCCGACACCCGAACCGCGACGGCCAGTTGCCTACGTCAACGAGCAGGTGACGGCCCGTCAGGCCGGCGGTCAGCGGTTGATCAGCGTGGATACCAAGATGCGGGTGCAGATCGTGACAGCAGGCGGTGAGGCCAACGCCGGGGTCGCAGGTCCCGGCGAAACGCACGCCACGGGCCGGCCCCGCCTCGGGGGCGGTCCACCGCTGCCGCCAGCTCATTTCTGAGCGTCATGCCCGCTCGCCGTCGGTGACGCTCTACGGTGCTGTCGCCACCGGTTCGGGTCCTCTTCCAGGGCCGCCCGGTCCCAGCCGCCGCGTTCCGCAGCAGCCTCGTAGGTCGTGTGCAGGAAACCAGCCACTGCCCGGTCCGGGTCGGCCGCAGTACGCACCGCCTCGTACGGCAGAAGGAACTGGCCGTGGTCAGGGCTGTAGAACGCGTCGGCCGGGGTGACCGGCTGCGCGGCGAAGCCATCCGGCTCGGGATAGGCGTACGAGTAAAAGGCCCCCTCTTCGCCGCCGCCGGGCCAGAAACCACAGCTGCTCAATTCGCGGGAGTAGCCTTCCATCATCACCCAGTCACCGCAGTTCGGGGCGCCGCCGGGATGCGGCGGGGCCTCCCGCCCTGAGAACCTCGTGGAGGCCAGGTCCATGGCACCCCAGAAGAAGTGCACCGGGCTGACCTTGCCGACGAAGTACGAGCGGAACTCCCCCAGCACCCGGTTGGCCTGCAGCAACTGCCGCCAGAAGAGCTGTGCGGCGCTCGGGTCGTAGGAAGCGTGCTGATAGTCCTCATCGAAGGGGATCGCCGGGTCCACCTCGTTCGGAGACGCCTGGATCTTTGTCTCAATACCCAGCTCACCCAGGGCATGCATCGTCTCGCGGTAAAAGTCAGCCACCGGTCTCGACTCCAGGGCCACGTTCCGGTTGGCGCCGTCGCTGCTGCGGACATGCAGCTGGTGGTCGAGGAAGTCGAACTCGATGTCGAAGACCCCTGAGCAGTAGGGGATCGCCGACGTGGTCAGGCCGCGCGGGCTGACGTACAAGGTGACCTGCCACCAGTGATTGACCAGGGGCGCGTGGGCCAGCCGGATCTTGCCGACGATCTGGGTCCACATGTGCAGTGTGTCCCGGGTCTCGGTCCAGTCGACGACCCGCAGCCGCGGCCACATCGTCCGCGACGCCCCATGGGAGGCCATGGCCACAGCACACTCCTCCCAGGACAACTGACCGATATCGACCACGTTGCCCTCAGTCCAAGATTCAGGCAACCCGGCGCGCCTCACCGGCCACGGGACCGGGACGCTTGGCATGCTCCACCAGCAGCCGGTGCGCCTGCATCGCGAGGACAGTGATCCAACCGCCCGGTCACACCACAGGCGGCGAGGCCCGTCGCCACATCGAGTCCCACAACCCCACCGGCTGCAGACCAAGCCTCGGCCGCGGCCACAAGGTCATCCCCGGAGGCGGAGACCAGGACATCGCACAGCGTGTCCGACACGGTCAAGACGAACGGGCTGTCGACCTCCTCAGAGGACAACAGCTGTCCCACCCTCGGGCGCTGGCTTGCCTCTTCATAACTGCAGCCCGACATCACAGCCTCGACCTGGGCGATGGCATCGACCGGATCGATGTCCTTGAGGAAGATCACGTCCAGCCCTGCACGGACCGGTCCGCCAGCCTCGATCACGGCAACGGCGGACTCATCATCGGCGGCAGAGAAGTACCGCCACTGACGATCAACGTCTCCGGACCTGGACCGGAGCCTCACACAACCGGGGGTCAGTTTTCGGAGACTGCCAGAGGGTCACTTTTCGCGCAGCGTTGACAGGGCGAGTCCCCCAGGCATCGAAGGAGACAGACGATGCAGGGGCAGGCACGGCTCGCTCGGCCGTCAACGGACTTGACACCCATATGATCATCGGGTCCCTGTCTGCGCTGTCTACCGGGTGCACCAAGGGGCATGGCGTCGCATCACACGCGAACGAACCCAACCGCGATCACTCCAAAGACCCTGCTCCCTCGTGGACAGGGCGAGGCTGAGCAGTCAGCGCGGTAGTACGCATCGCGCTCCAATGCCTGCCAGCGGTGCTTCCGCGAGGGCATTCTGCCCGCTGTGCAACGTCCCGCATTTTGATGTCGCGGATCCGGTTCCGACTCCCCTGGTACGCGTCGGTCTCACGCATGCCGCTGTATGCCAGCACCTGGTAGCTCACCCGTTCGCCCGCCGCGCCGCGACAGCAGCACGCTGACCGCGATGAACCAGAGGAAGCCGAGGAAACGACCGATCGGAATGAACACCGAGCCGCCCTCGGCTACCAGCGAACTCATCGACAGCACGCCGGCCACACCGATCACCATGCCGCTCCACGCGACCCATGCGGGCAAGGCGCGGCTGGCACGTGCCGTCGCGGCGACCAGGAAGACCGCCGCGCCAAGGGGGGCGATGGCCGGGCCCGCACCGGTGATGAAGGACAGGTCGGAGACGGCCCGGAAGGTGGACAACTGTGCCCCGGAACCGATCTGGGCCACAACCCAGCTGGTGCTTGCGGAGAGCAGGAGCAGCGCTCCGGCGACCGTGGCCAGCGCGCGGACCGCACCCGCGCGGCCCTCGCTGCCGTACCTGCGCACGAACCCGGCCAGGTAAGGGACGAACGCCAGCAGTGCGAGGGCGGACAGCCCCTGAAGCAGGCCGAGCACTCGGAACAGATTCTCCAGCGCGGCTGGATCCTTCATCCGATACGCCTGCACATCGGCGTCGCTGGAGTACGGCGTTACCGTGCCAGAGGGGCCCAGCGCTCCGGCGACGACGAGACTGGCCACGAAGAACAGGACGTACAACAAACCGCTCAGAGCGCCGAATTCCCGGCGCTGCGCGCTGGTGCGGGTTCGCGTGGCGATGGTCATGGAGGCGAGCCTTCCTGAGGTAAGTGGCGGCGCCGGAGCGGAAGTCCCGCCCCCGGTGCCTTCACCATCACAGAGCGGCTTGTGTCGGGCGTCCCACGCAGGAAGGCCCTCCCCGTACTTCCGGCGGGGTATCAACCCCTCGACTCACCTGCTCAGCGCGCGACCAGGACGAGCTGGGTCCCGGCCACCGCCAGGTATGACGAGCGAGGCGGGGCTGTCGTCGGCATGGAGGTCGACCCATTCCTGATTGGTGCGGTGGATGAACGCCTCCAGCGTTTCTCCGGGAGTGAAGACACGCCGGTATCCACCTGCGGCGCGATCGAGGCGGCCGTGGTGTCGCGGAGGATGCGGGCGGAGAGGTCATACACGGTCCAGCGCGGGAGTGCGGTCTTGCTCCAGTCGGCGGGCCGCAGGCCGCGCAAGGCCCTGTGGGATGAGGGGTGGTTTGCTACTCGCCGGCAGGCGATGGGGCTTGAGTCTCCAGTGGCGTGATCGTGGACCTGAAGGCCGCCGACCGGGCGTGATCCTCATCCGACCGCTCCTCCACCGCTCCAGTCCCAGCCGGTGATCGTGTCGCGCATCAGTCGGGCCGCGGCCGACGGGTGGCTGGAGGCGGGCCGGACGAGGGTGAGGGTGCGGCGGCAGTCGGGGTTGTCGATGTCGACCCAGGCGACGGGGACGCGCTCGGCGAGGCGGCGGGCGAAGGCCGGGTTGAGGCCGATGCCGAGCCCGGCGGCGATCAGCTCCTGGATGGCGCGGGGCTCGTCGCCCTCGCAGACGATCCGCGGCACCAGGCCGCGTCCGGCGAAGAGGCGCTCCAGCAGCCGGCGCTGCCAGTGCCCCTGACGGGTCGTGATGAAGGGCTCGTCGGCGAGTTCGTCGATGCCCACCGAGGCGCGGGCGGCCAGGTGGTGGCCGAGCGGCACGGCCACCACCACCGGTTCGTCGAGCAGCCGGACCGTTTCCAGCTCCAGGTCACCTACGCGGGGGTGTTCCGTGGGCTGAGACCGACTGGACCGAGCTGGACGGGCGCTTTAGCTGATGCGAGCTCCCGTGCCGCTGACACGGACGCGCGGGTCACCCGCGCGCAGCGTCACGGTGAGTTCGCCAGGGCGGCCTAGGTCCTCGCCCTGATGCAGGGTGAGGACGGCGTCCTTGGGGACGAGGCCGAGCTCACGGGCGTACGCACCGAACGCGGCGGCTGCAGCGCCGGTTGCCGGGTCCTCGACGACGCCGCCGACGGGGAACGGGTTACGGACATGGAAGACGGTGGCCGACTCCCGCCATACCAACTGGACCGTGGTCAAATCCAAGCGGTGCATCAGGGCTTCGAGGCGTGTGAAGTCGTACGTGAGATCTGCGAGGCGCGCGCGTGTCGCCGCCGCGAGAACGAGATGGCGGGCACCGGCGAACGCGATATGGGGCGGGAAGGTCGGGTCGAGGTCGGCGGCTGGCCAGCCGAGTGCGGCGAGCGCCTCCGTGAGGTCGGTGTCGGCGATCTCCTCGATGTGCGGCTCGACACTGGTGAGTGTGGCCCTGACGGTCCCGCCCTCTTCGGCCACCTCCACCGGTACGACGCCAGCGCGCGTCGCGAATACCAGTTCCCCGGGGCCTATCCGCTCGGCGAGCGCGACGGCGGTCGCGACGGTGGCGTGCCCGCAGAATGGCACCTCGGCCTTGGGGCTGAAGTAACGGATGCCGTACGCCCGTCCCTCCTGGCCGCCGAGGCCCTCCGGGGGCGCGGTCAGGAACGCCGACTCCGAGTATCCGAGGTCGGCGGCGATAGCGAGCATGTCACTGTCGTCCAGGCCGGTGGCATCCAGAACGACGCCGGCGGGGTTTCCACCGTCGGGGGTGCTGGAGAAGGCGGTGTATCGCAGTACCTCGGGTCGCGATGCATTCATCGTCATACTTGCGGCAACGCGGGGCGGGCCCCGGGTGTTCCTGGACGCGAGTGGAGGCGGAGATGGGCCCCTGCGGCGAGCCGCACATCGACACAAGCCCACCGTTCCTAATCAGTGATCAGGAGTGAGTCTTGGACCCAATCCTGGATAACTGGGACATCCCGAACGGTTTTGGGTGTCCTGGGTTCCCGCTTTCGCTCCGTGTCCGGCGTTACACGTTGATGGCGTGGTCCGGGTACGCGGGGGCGGGTTCCCTCACTCCCTCGGTCTCCGGGTCGGGCCTGGGCGGTCCGATGCCCTTGCACATCGCTCTGGTGTGCAGGGGGCGGTGCCGTCCGTCGCCTGATCCGGTGGCCGAGGGAACGCCTACCGATCGCCACCGATGCGGCGGCGTGTCGGGAAGTCTTGCGGTCCTTGGCGGTCAGCGGCTTCTGCCAGTGCCGGCCGCCCAAGACCGAGGTGTAGGCGGGATCGACTGCGATCACGCCGATACCAGCTTGCGCACACATCGACAGGAGCCGGGCGCGGAGTTTGCCAGTGGGGATGCCGTTGACGAGCTGCCGGAACCGCTTCTTGCGGCCGTGCTTCTCGCGGGTCTTGGAGTCGGTGAAGTCGAGGTCTTCGATCGCGATGGCCTGAACGCCTGTGGCGTTTGCCCAGTGGAGGAGTCGGGTGAGGGCGTGACGGAGCTGCGCATCACGGTGGCTGGCCGACCCGGACAGGTCGTAGTCGAAACGGCGGGGTTCGCCGATCGGGTTGCCGTGCTTGTCCAGTTGCCAGGCGGCGAGGTGGTCGGCGTTCATGTCCACACCGATCACACCGTC
Organism: Streptomyces sp. NPDC107546; assembly: GCF_055639175.1. Taxonomy (NCBI): domain Bacteria; kingdom Bacillati; phylum Actinomycetota; class Actinomycetes; order Kitasatosporales; family Streptomycetaceae; genus Streptomyces; species Streptomyces sp. NPDC107546. The sequence continues at coordinate 19,254 of NZ_JBVKBA010000052.1, forward strand.
GGCGCGCAGGGCGTCCAGCGGGATGACGGGCAGGTCGGGGCGCTTCCACGAAGCGTCCAGGTACCAGCGGCCCTTCGTCACGTCGAGGTGGATGCGGTAGGCCACGGCTCGGTTGCCCTCTACACGGGTGCGCCACTCGTGGCCCCGGTGGGGGAACGCGACCTTCGCGGTCAGCACGTACCGGCCGTGCTTGGCGTTGGCGTACTCGGCGAGCGGGGCGGGCAGCTTGATGCTGACCTCGCCATCGGGGGTGACCCGGATCGTCTCGTTGCCGTAGCGCTTGCCGGACTCGCCGTCAGCGGTGAGGAACCAGCGGGCGGCTTCCCACTCGGCTCGCCACTTCTGCGGTGTCTTGTTCGCGGCGGTCAGGTTGTGGCGCTGGTTCAGCAGCCGACGGCCGCCGCGCACCACGGAGACCTTCCCCGCCTCCCGATCAGCGCGGATGCGCTCGTACTCGGTCTCAAGGATGTGCAGGCGGCGCGTCTTGTGGAACCACTCGTGCTTGGATCGGTAGCCGCCGGGCTTGCCCTCGGAGCCCTTCTTTGCGATGGGGAGGGCGAGCCGGTGCCGGAGCATCCGGATACCGGCGTCCAGGGATTGCAGATGCGCGTGCTGGGCGCGGCGGGAAAGGCCCCACTGGTCGTGCGTGTTGGAGGTGACCGACCCGGCCCACCGCGACGACGACAACGCGGTCAGTTCCCGCTTGCGGGCTGCCCACGTCTCGTTCCGGTGGTCGCCCGCGTCGCGGACACGGGCCGCGAGGTCACCGGACGCAAGCCGCCCCATGTGCTCGCCGACCAGACGCAACACCTTCTCGTCCACATCGCTCAGGCCCTTGAGGCGGTCGCGTATCGACACACCGGACGGACCATCGGCGACGAACGGACGGGCGATCTCCCGCAGCAGCTTCTTCGGCTCAGCCATTCGCAGCCGCCTCAAGAGCCTTCGCAGCCCGGTTCTTCGCCGACCTGCGGCCATACAGGCGGGCGCAGAACGACGTCAGCACCTCCACCATGTCCCGCACCAGATCGTCTTCGACCTCACCGTCATCCAGCACCACCAACCGGCAGCCCGACGCGGACAGCGCGGCCTCGATCAGCTCCACGTTCATCCGGCCCAACCGGTCCTTGTGCTCGACCACCACCGTAGTCACCGCCGGATCGGCCAGCAGACGCTTCACCTTCGACCGCGCCCCGTTCATGCCGGACGCGATCTCCGATTCGACCCGGACCACCGGACGGCCCGTGGTCGTGGCCCAGCGACTCAGCCGGGCCACCTGCCGCTCAAGGTCAGCCTTCTGATCATGTGAGGAGACACGGGCATACAGGCCCAGACCGCCCACCGCTTCCGGCGCGGTGTTCGCCTCGATGTTCACCAAGATCGTGCGCGGCCCCACACGTTGGCCGGAGGAGTTTGCTCCCTGTGGCCCAGGGCACCTCGTCCTTGAAGTCGTTGCCTATGCCGCCGATGAGGCATCGAGTCGAGCGGGGGCCCGATGCCTGATCACTCTGCACCGCGACGGCTCTGTGTCCGTGGCGGACAACGGACGCGGCACCGACACTCGCGTCGATGATCACGGTCGGATCGTTAAGAAGCCGGTGATGGCGTCGAAGGACCTGCGGTTCTTCGACTCCCCGGATGCAGAGCGGCTTCCAGACGGGCATCCGCGTCGCGGCATGCCCGTCGTAGCGGCGCTCAGCGAGTGGCTGATTCACACCAACCGCCGTCGCAACGGGGCCTGGAGCCAGCGCTGTGAGCGCGGTGTTCCAGTGACCGACCTGATTCCCCTTGAGGCCGACGGGACCACCGGGACGCTCGTCCGCTTTCTACCGGCCGAGTCGCTCTGCCCGCCGGGGTCGTTGACCGTGGACGATCTGACGCGGTGGACCGCGCACTGGTCTGACCTGGAGGTCCGCCTAGATGACCAACGCGGCAGCGCGAACTGATCCAGTGCGAGTCTTCCTCGTTGACTTCCGCTCCCCGGCTTAAAGTCCGGGGATTCCTGCCACGGTCGGCTGACCGTCTCGGTGGGTTCCTGCTTCAACGCGCTGCGCCGGTGCGGGCACCGGTCTTATTTGCGCTCCACAGGCTGATACCGCCAGTCCGGCGGCCTTGGCGACGTTGACTGCCGCGTTGATGTCTCGGTCCAGGACGGTCCCGCAGGCCCCGCACGTCCAGACGCGGATGTGGAGGGGCTTGGGGCCGTCCTTGACGCCGCAGGCCGAGCAGACCTGAGAGGTCGGCTCGAACCGGCCGATGCGGTGGAAGATGCGGCCGAACTTGGCGGCCTTGTACTCCAGCATCGCCACGAACGCCGACCATCCGGCGTCGTGGACGGACTTGGCCAGGTTGGTGCGGGCGAGGCCCTTGACCGCCAGGTCTTCAACGGCAACCGCTTGGTTCTCACGGATGATCTTCGTTGAGAGCTGGTGGTGGAACTCTCGCCGCGCATCGGCTACCCGTGCGTGAGCGCGGGCAACGCGAAGCCGGGCCTTCTCCCTGTTGTTCGATCCCTTGGCCTTGCGGCTGAGGTTCTGCTGTGCGCGCTTGAGGCGCTTCTCGGCCCGGCGTAGGAAGCGCGGGCTGTCGATCTTCGTGCCGTCGGAGAGGACGGCGAAGTGTCCCAGGCCCAGATCTATGCCGGCCTCGGGCGTGACCGGAGCAAGGTGCTGCGGGTCGGTCTCCACGGCGAACGAGCAGAAGTACCGCCCTGCGGCGTCCTTGATCACGGTCACCGTGGACGGGGTGGACGGCAGGGCGCGGGACCACTTCACCCGCACGTCCCCGATCTTCGGCAAGCGCAGGTCCCCGCCGGGCGTGATGGACCAGCGGGCGTTCGCGGTGAACCGTAGGGACTGTCGGTTGTCCCGCTTGGACTTGAACCGGGGCTCGGCGATCTTCGGTCCCTTGCGAGCGCCTTTGAGGGAGGCGAAGAAGTTGGAGTACGCGGTGTCGAGGTCCCGAAGGGACTGCTGGAGGACGACGGCGGAGACTTCGCCGAGCCAGGCCCGCGCCTGAGTTTTCTTGGCCTCGGTGATGACCTGCTTGGACAGGTCCCCGATCTTCGGGTACAGCAGCCCGTTCTCGCGGGCGTCCTTGCGGATGCGCAACGCGTCGTTGAACACGATGCGGGCGCACCCGAACGCCCTGGCCAGCGCGGCACGCTGAGGCCCGTTCGGGTACAGGCGGAAGCTGTACCTGAGCTGCATAACGATCACCATACATACTTGATTTACGGCTGGGGATGGAGAGATACGAACTGGCAGACATTGCGCGTTCCTACTGCATGCCCATTTGGTTTTCGTCACGAGGTCGCTCTGTCAAAGCTGGTCAACTCCCTCAAGGGCGTCTCATCCCGGTACATGCGCCAAGAGTTCCCCGAACTGGAACGGCACTACTGGCGCGCTCAACGACTGTGCTCCGGCTCCCACTTCGCCGGGTCGGTCGGCGGGGCGCCCCCGTCAGTCGTCCGTCAGTACATCGAGCAGCAGAACCGCCCGGCCTGAGCTGAGGTCCCGGAGGCGCAGCGAACTCCGGCGCTGCGCGCCTCCGGCCGAGGATGGCCTTCACCACCGCCCTGAAGGGCGGCGCACTGGCCAAGTCACCGGTAGCAGCGAGGCTAGCGTGACGAAGCAGCGACGCTCTTGATGAATGGTTCTGCTCATTGTCTCCGACAGCATTCTCGCCCCTCGCCCTGAGAGATCAGTCCGGAACTGGGGCACGCACCACACCAGTGCCTTCAGCACATCACTCCATCAGGCAAGCGCTGCCGTTGTCCCTGGTTCCGTCAAGAGAGCGGCCGTGGCACGGGGCCGGGCACCGTACCCGGGGTGAGATTCAGCCGGACGCCAGGGTGCGGCAACCACTCCGCAGGCCGAGGCTCATGACGGGGACGCCAAGGTCAACGCCGGGCGAGCGCTTTCCGGCGTCCGGGTGGTTTGTCCCTCCGGTATGCACCGACCCGGGGTGGCCGTCCCAACACTGGCCGAGGTGGCACCTGCCACCGGGGAGGGGCGGCATGGCCGACAGCAGCAAGATCCTTATCGCGGTGGGGGCGCATCCGCAGGGCGAGGGCGCTCAGGCCGAGCAACTCGTGAAGATCCGTGAGGCGATCGAGATCGGAGGGTTCGGGGTCCGCTGGGCGGTCAGCGCCGGCGACGCCGAGGCGGTGCTGCGTACCGAGGCCGGTCTGGCCGCAGCATTGGTGGCGTGGGACCTTCCGCCGGGCCGCGGCGCGGACGGCGAGCCGGCCGGTGCGGCGGTCCTGCGCCGGCTCGGCAGCAGGTTCCAGGACCTGCCGGTGTTCCTGGTCATGGCGGACGACGGCGTGCATGACCTGCCGCTGTGGGTGTCGGAGTCGGTGGTGGGCTATGTGTGGCCGCTGGAGGACACACCGGCGTTCATCGCGGGCCGGGTCACGACCGCTGCCCGCGCATACCGGGAAGCCGTCCTGCCGCCGTTCTTCAAGGCGCTGCGCCGTTTCGACGACGCGCACGAGTACTCCTGGCACACTCCGGCCCATTCCGGAGGCGTCGCCTTCCTGAAGTCACCCGTGGGCCGTGCCTTCCACGACTACTTCGGGGAGCGGCTACTGCGCAGCGACCTGTCGATCTCCGTTGCGGAGCTCGGCTCGTTGTTCGAGCACACCGGGCCGATCGGCGAGGCGGAGCGCAACGCCGCCCGTGTCTTCGGCGCCGACCTCACCTACTTCGTCCTGCACGGCGACTCCACCTGCAACCGGCTGGTCGGCCACTTCAGCGTCACGCGTGACGAGATCGCGCTGGTGGACCGCAACTGCCACAAGTCGGTCCTGCACGGCCTGGTCGTCTCCGGGGCCCGTCCGGTGTACCTGATTCCCACACGCAACGGCTATGGCCTGGCCGGGCCGCTGCCCCCGGCTGAAATCGAGGCGGGCCGGGTGGCGGCGCGGACGGCCGCCAACCCGCTCGTCCGAGGTGCCCTCTCCCCCGACGTGGAGTACGCCGTTTTCACCAACTCCACCTACGACGGCCTGTGCTACGACGCCGTCGCGGCGGCACGGGCGTTCGCCGACACGACGCCCCGGCTCCACTTCGACGAGGCGTGGTTCGCCTATGCACGCTTCCACCCTCTCTACGCCGGTCGCTACGGGATGTCGGTGGGGCCGGAGAACTTCCCCGGCCCTGGACGGCCCACCGTCTTCGCCACTCAGTCCACCCACAAGCTGCTGGCCGCACTTTCGCAGGGCGCCATGGTCCACATCAGGCCGGCGCCCAGGGCCCCGGTGGAGCACGACCGGTTCAACGAGACGCTGATGATGCACGGCACGACCTCGCCGCTGTATCCGATGATCGCCTCGTTGGACGTGGCCACCGCGATGATGGACGGGCCGCAGGGGCACTGGCTGGTCGACGAGGCGGTGACCGAGGCAGTTCGGTTCCGCCAGGAAATGGTGCGTATCCGCAGGCGCATCGAGGCCGCCGGGGATCGTCCGCCTTGGTTCTTCGGCGTGTGGCAGCCGGAAACGGTGACCGACCCGGCGAGCGGCGAGCGGCTGCTCTTCGACGAGGCGCCACCCGACCTGCTGCGCACCGAGCCGTCCTGCTGGCACCTGGAGCCCGGAGCCTCCTGGCACGGATTTCCCGGGCTGACCGAGGGCTACTGCATGCTCGACCCGATCAAGGTCACCTTGACCTGCCCGGGAATCAACGCCACCGGTGACATGGCCGACTGGGGCATCCCGGCCCGTGTACTCACCGCCTATCTGGCCACCCGCAACATCGTGGTGGAGAAGACCGACAGCTACACCACGCTGGTGTTGTTCTCTATGGGCATCACGAAGGGCAAGTGGGGGACGCTGTTGGACGCCCTGATGGACTTCAAGGCCCTCTACGACGGTGACGCCCGGCTCGACCGCGTCCTGCCCGCACTGGTCGCCCGGCATCCGAGGCACTACTCCGGCCGGACCGTGCGCGAGCTGTGCCAGGACATGCACGACCACCTGCGCTCGGTCCGCCTGGTCGAGCTGTTGGACACCGCTTTCCAGCAGCTGCCGGAGCCGGTCGCCCCTCCGCAGCTGTGCTACCAGCGCCTGATCCGCGGCGGCACGGAGCGCGTGCGACTGGCCGATGCGCCCGGCCGGGTGGCGGCCGCCATGGTCACCGTCACCCCGCCTGGCATCCCGGTGCTGATGCCCGGCGAAAGCGTCGGCGCCGAGGACGGCCCCCTGCTGCGCTACCTCACCGCGTTGGAGTCCTTCGACCGGCGGTTCCCCGGGTTCCGCAGCGAAACCCACGGGGTGACCCTCGCCCCGGAGACCGGCGACTACCTGATCGAGTGCGCAGCCGCAACAGCACGAAGAGATGAACGGCTCAGGGGGCCTCCGAGCCGCAGCACCGGCCCAGCGGCGCGGCTCGGAGGCCTCCAGAGGTGAGAACGCCCAGGCGGGCTCAGGCGATCCGCTCCAGCGGCACCACTGAGGGCGGCCCGAGCCGGCAGTCGGCCTCCGGCCTCTCCTGCTACCGGGATTAGGCCGCGAGCGTTCGCGGCTCCTGCGCCCCCCTCGCCGGGGCGGAACCAGCCGAGGTCCCACACGGTACGGCAACCGCCGTACGGGCCCGAGACGTGCCGAGGACGAGGTGTCAATGTTCCTCCGGCTCCAGCCGGCCCCGGACCGCCAGGCGGAACAGGAGGATGAGGGAGGGGACGATGACCAGGCCGGCGACGACGGCGACGCCGACGATGACGTTCAGCGAGGAGGACGGGGCCGCCGCCTCGTCGATCGTCACGTGGGTGCCGAGCAGGTACGGGTACTGCGCGACGCCCCAGCCCAGGACGACCAGGGCGACCGCGCCGCCGGCCAGCAGGCGCAGGTTGCGCATCACCTTCAGGCGGAGCAGCGCCATCGTGGCCAGGCCGCACAGGGCCGCGATGACGACCAATGGCAGTGCCCTGCCGCTGAGTTCGCGGAACAGGCGGGGCGAGTCGGCCCGGAGGACGAAGATGCCGGCGATGCTGACGATGCCGGTGCCGACGGCGGCGGCGAACGCGCGGCCCCGGTAGTAGCGGACCAGGATGGTGGCGCTCAGGCGCGCGGCGGTGGCGTACAGGTAGACGGCCGCCAGGTAGGCGCAGGTCAGGACGGCGAGCACGCCGCCGAGGACGGAGGTGGGGTTGAGCCAGGAGGTGATGGCGTCTCCCCCGCCGGCCGCGGGTACCCGGCCTGAGGCGATGCCGCCCGCGATGGCACCGAAGCAGAACGGCGTCAGCAGCGACGACACCGCGAACGCCACGCCGTAGACGCGTCGTTCGGGGGTGCGCAGGGACGCCTTGCGGAAGGCGAAGCCCGCGCCGCGCAGCACGATACCGAGGGCGGCGAGGCCGAGCGGGAGGTAGAGCGTGGTGGTGATGGCGGCGAACGCGGTGGGGAACGACGTCCACAGGAACACCAGGCAGTAGACGAGCCAGGTGTGGTTGGCCTCCCAGACCGGGCCGAGCGAGATGTCGATCAGGTGCCGGGGTTCCTTGCCGCGCTCGGCGCCGCCCGCCGTGAGGTCCCAGAACCCGGCACCGAAGTCGGCGCCGGCGAGCAGCGAGTAGGCGATGACGCCGATGAAGAGGAAGCTGACGACGACGTCGGGCATCATCGCCCCGATCCGGTGGTGGCGTCCGCGGGCCGGGGTCCGGACTGGGGGCCGTAGGGGACTTCCACGTCGATGTCGCCCTCGGCCTGCCAGCGCTTGCGCATCGACAGCAGCACGGTGATCGCGCTGACGCCGACGGCGCTGTAGACGGCGAGGACGGCGGCGAACAGCGGCCAGACGTTGCCCTGCCGGGTCACCGCGTCGAGGGTCAGCAAGTGGCCGACGACCGTCCAGGGCTGGCGGCCCAGCTCGGTGACCATCCAGCCGGTCTCCAGGCAGGCGACGGCGGCCAGGCCGCTCGGCGCGCAGCAGCGCAGGAACCAGGTCTGGCGCTCCAGCGGGCGGCGCCGCCACATGAGCCAGGCGAACCACAGGACGAGCAGCATCAGGACCGAGGAGAGACCGACCATCACGTCGAAGGCGAGGTGCACGGTGCTGACGATCCGGTCCGAGGGCCGCACCTCAGCGGGGATCACCTCCAGGCCCTGGATGCGGGTGGAGGGCTTGAACGCGGCCAGGATGGAGGCCACGTCGGGGATCCTGATGCCGTAGCGGACCTCGCCGTCCACCAGGATGCCGCCGAGCGTCTCGGAGACGTGGCTGCCGGTCTTCGGCAGGAGTTCGATGGCCGCGAACTTCCTGGGCTCCGAGTCGAAGACGTACCGGGCGATGGTGTCGCCGACGATCATCTGCACGGGCAGGATCACGGCGGCGGTGACGAAGGAGATGAGGAAGCCGACCCGGTGGTAGCGGCCCCGACCCCCGCGCAGCATGCCGACCGCGTACACGCTCGCCACGCCGAAGCCGGCGACGATGTAGGCGGCGAGCAGCATGTGGGCGAACTCGTACCAGAAGGCACCGTTGAAGAAGACGCGGGCCGGGTGGACCTCGACGACCTCGCCGCCGCGGACCGTGAAGCCGCCGGGCTTGTTCATCCAGCTGTTGGCGCCGATGACGGCCGCCGCGCCGCCGATGCTGGCGAGGGCGACCGGGACGCCGGCCCAGAAGTGTGCCCAGGGCCTGAGCCGGTCCCAACCGTAGATGTAGATCGAGACGAAGATCGCCTCGGTGAAGAAGAAGAGCCCCTCGATGGCGAAGGGGAAGCCGAACGCGGCGCCGTAGCGGCCCATCAGGCCCGGCCACAGCAGGCCGAGTTCGAAGGAGAGGACGGTGCCGCTGATCGCGCCGACGGCGAACAGTACGGCGGCCACCTTCGACCACCGCTTGGCGAGCAGCAGGGAGTCGGCGTCACCCTTGCGCAGACCACGGTAGTTGGCGATGAGCATCAGGGAGGTCAGCGCCACGCCGAACGGCACCAGGATGATGTGGAAGCCGAGGGTGAACGCCATCTGCTGCCGTGCGGGCAGCAGCTGCGGCGGTTCGTCCGCAGAGGCCAGTAGCTGAGTGAGGGAGTCCAGGGCGAGGGTGCTCATCGGGCACCGCCCAGGCATCGGGCTCCGCCCGCGTACGACACCGCCATCGCGCCCCATCCGTCCGGTCTGTCCGAGTGGACCCGGTCAGTGACATAAAGAGCTCAATATCGTCTCTTCATGTCGCGGGCCGGGCGATACGCCCGACACGGTCGGTCTCTTCCATCGCACGGGGGAACGAGGTAGGCCGGACGGGAGGGGGCCGGGCGGCGGCCCTGCGGGGCTTCCGGGCGGACCGCTTCCGTCCCCGCCTGCCCACCTGCAATGCATTCTTCAAGCCCCGTCTCCTCCCGCAGCAGCCCCGCCAGTTCCGCCGGGCGGCTCAGGAACGGGGAGTGCGAGGAGCGGGCCCTTACCCACTCGCCGCGCCACGGCGTCCCGGCCGCTCAGCGGTGATGCTGCCACCGGCGTTCAGGTCAGGATGCGGGAGGGACGGCGCGGTTGAGTGGTTCCAGGTCTCCGTGCAGGGCGGCGTGGAGGGCGGCAGCGAGTTCGCGGGCTCGGCCTTCGTTCGACACGTTGTGCATCATGAAGTAAATGGGCCCTGTATAGGCGTCCAAGCCGACCTCATGGTTGCGGATCAGGCGGGTGATCGCAGCCCGGACAGCGTCATTCACGGTGTCGTCGACGGAGTGTTCCGGGCCGGCGGTGAGCGTGTCCGCCTTCACGGTCCACCGCGGACCGTCGGATTCGATGGCGACGAACACGGCATTTTGCGCTATGGCCTGCCTGTATGCCTTATGAAACGCCTCGGTGCCGGAGGCGTCCGGGACGAGGTGAGCGGGGCAAGGCACCGGCAACGGCTGCATGACAGGGATTGTGCAGAAAGTCAGGAGCATTCACATACGCCGACACTCGAAGAGCACTTGACTACACTACGTGACCTCGCTTGCGACTCGTCCAGGAGGTCGTGCAGCAGGTTGTTCAGTAGTCGTTGCCACAGCACGAAGGCCGCACGCATATCGGCCTCCTCTCGCGGCGGGCTGACCACCGAGAGCCATGTCGTCGCGGAAGCTGATGCCGCCCGCTGTCCCTGCTCATCACGCCGGGGCATTGGGCGGACTGCGTCCAGTTCGAGCCGGTGACGGACAATATCCGTGTTCCCCGCACGGGGCTCGGACGACCCGCCGCACCCCGGACAGCGTGGGCGCCGACAAGTACTCCAGCGTAGATCGTGATCTTGCTGGTTGGGGCGTCTCACCAAAGGCTGCCAGAGGGGGGAGACGGGTACAGCCACCGCTGATCATTGGCGTGTGAAGACTAGCGATCTTGCAGTGGCCGCAGGTCATAGCCCAAGTGCTGTCCCGTAAATGATCTCCGGACCGGTAGCTGCCTCCTCGCGGTGGTGGTTACTGGGCACCGCTGGCGTGGGATAAGGGCGGTGATGCTGACGCGTCAGTGCTGGTTGACCGGCCAGATGGCCGCCGGATCGCAGCGGGCCGGGCACGCCAGCAAGAAGACCTCGTTGCCCAGGAACAGCCAGTAGGTGTCGGCCCTGACGCTATAGGGCTGTTCTGGCTGGCCGGGGTAGACAGCGAAGTCCATACCCTCGGGAACCTGGCAGACATACACCAAGCCCGCGCCGCATGCGCACCTGTAGTACTCGGGATCCTGTGCCCAGGACGGGGTACCGCGCACCTTGAAAGTCTGGGCCCCGACGGGGGTATCCACGAAAGGCCGCAGAGCCAGCGGCAGCGCGCACAAGGACGGTTCGGCTTCCGGGGCCGGCAGCCCCCGCGGCTCTGACACGGCAGCTGTAGATGTGGCTGCGTCGTGAGTTGAGGCTGGTCAGCGGGATGGCGGGGTGCCTGCGGGCATGAGTACGGCCACCGTGATCATGAACCTTTGTGACGATGTTTCAGAACCAGGTGGCCGTGGAGGCCACGATAGCCGAGCAGACATGGACGGCGGCGCTCGGGGCGGTGACCGAAGAGATCGCGGACTGTTTCGAGCGCCGTGAACCACGGGCCCTGGTCCGGGAGATGACCGAGGCGATGCTGATGGAGCTGGACACGCGTAACTGCTGGACGCTCGCCCAGGCCCTTGGCCACCGCGGGCCGCACCGACTGCAGCACTTCCTGTCCCGCGCGGTCGTCGATCACGACCGGGCCCGGGACCGGATCACTACCTGGACGGCCGCTGAACTCGCCGATCCGGACGCGGTGCTGATCGTGGACGAGACCGGGGACGAGAAGTCCTCCTATCGGACTGTGTCGGCGCGGCCCGCCAATACTCCGGAGCGTTGGCCGGTATCGGACTGTGCCAGATCGCCGTCCACCTCACCTACGCAAGCCGGTACGGGCACGCCCCGATCAACCGGGCCCTGTACCTCGGCGCCGAGTGGGCCGCCGACGAGGAACGGCGCCTGCTCACCCATGTCCCCGACGACGTCATGTTCGCCACCAAACCCCAGATCGCCGCCGCCCTGCTCACCCACGCCCGCGACCTGGGCATACAGGCACGGTGGCTGGCCGGCGACGAGGTCTACGGAGGCAAGGAACTGCGGCACAGCGCCCGCGCACTCGGCTTCGGCTACGCCCTGGCCGTCCGCACCGATCACCGTGTGGACACCGCCGTCGGCCGCCTGACCGTCACCGACCTCGCGACCCGGGTCCCGAAGAAGGCATGGATGCGCCTGCGCACCGGCCACGGCCTCAAGGGCGACCGCCACTACGACTGGGCCATGCTCGACATCCAGCCCGACGACACCCCCGAGGGACACCGGCCCGGGCACGCCGCCGTCCTGGTCCGCCGTCACCGCTACGCCCGTGAACTATCCTTCTACCGCTGCCACTCGGCCACTCCCGTCACCTTGGCCGACCTTGTGGATGTGGTGTGCTGCAGGTGGCGCGTCGAGGAGGACTTCCAGACCGCCAAGGGCGTCTGCGGCTTGGACCAGGGCCAGACCACCTGCTGGAACTCCTGGATGCGCTGGACTTTGATCAGCATGCTCGCCGCCGCAGTCCTGGCCGTCACCCGCGCCCGCACCACCACGGCCACCACCGCTGGCAGCGAGCTCGTCCCGGCCAGCGGCCGCGAACTGCCCCGACTCCTGCGGATCACCGCCCTGCCCCGCCCGCGACGCGACCGCGACCACCTCCTGCACTGGTCTGCCTGGCGCCGTCACCACCAACACCAAGCCGCCGAAGCTCACCGGAGATGGAACAACATCACCGCCACCGCAACGACGTGACCAGTAACAACACCCTGCCGATCAAGGAACTATAGCTGCCGTGTCTATTTAGCCTGCTCATATGGTGCTAAATTTCCCAACATGCCCGTTAGGTATTGTGATCCTCACATTTCAACAGCGGGGTCTGCTACAGGGGACCTCATGTACAGGTCATTCGACTTTGGTTCGCTCGCTTACTGAGATGAGTCCGCCTAGCTCTCTTGCCGCGGTCAGCGCTATTTGCTGGAGTCGGGGAGTCACGGAGCGCGCTGGATGGCGCCAGTGAAGATGCGTGCCAGCAGCGGCCGAGGACTCTCATCTTCTATTCCAAATCTTTTCGCAGGCCTTGAATGACTGAGTCGGTCTTGGCGCCGGCACATGGTCAACCACGCGAGAGGAAAAGCTCATGCCTACTGTCACTACTCCAGACGGTGTAGAGATCTTCTACAAGGACTGGGGTTCCGGTAAGCCCATCGTCTTCAGTCATGGTTGGCCGCTGTCGGCTGATGACTGGGACGCTCAGATGATGTTCTTCCTGCACCACGGCTACCGGGTAATCGCTCACGACCGGCGCGGGCATGGCCGGTCGGAACAGGTCAGCACGGGCAACGACATGGCGCACTGGGTCGAGGACCTCGCGGCGCTGACCGAGCACTTGGGTCTGCGCGACGCTGTCCACATCGGACACTCGACGGGCGGCGGCGAGGTGGCCCGCTACGTGGCCCGCTACCAGGACCGAGTCGCCAAGGCGGTGCTGGTCGCCTCCCTGACGCCGTACATGTATCAGACGGAGGACAACCCCGCGGGCCAGCCCTCGGAGTGGTTCGAGGCGGTCAAGGACGGCACTCTGAACAACCGGGCGGACTTCTTCCGCGAGGTGCCCGAAGGGCCGTTCTACGGCTTCAACCGCCCGGGAGCCGAGCGGTCCCAGGGAGTCATCGACAACTGGTGGCGGCAGGCCATGGCCGGCAGTATCCAGGCCCACTTCGAGACTCCCCGCACATGGCTGGAGGACTACACCGAAGACCTCCAGAAGATCACGGTCCCGGTCCTGGTCATGCACGGCGACGACGACCAGATCGTCCCCTTCGCCAGCTCCGTCCCGCGGGCGGTTGACCTGCTCAGGAACGGCACGCAGAAGACCTACCCGGGCTACCCGCACGGCATGCTCACCACCCACGCGGACGTCCTCAACCCCGACCTGCTCGAGTTCATTCAGTCCTAACGGATCAGAGCACGAGCGCGGGTGCTGGAGTCGCTGCCTCCTATGTTCATCGTCCCCGGTCTCGTCCACGATCAGCACCGCGTCCGGATCGGCGAGTTCAGCGGCCGTCCAGGTAGTGATCCGGTCCCGGGCCCGGTCGTGATCGACGACCGCGCGGGACAGGAAGCGCTGCAGTCGGTGCGGCCCGCGGTGGCCAAGGGCCTGGGCGAGCGTCCAGCAGTTACGCGTGTCCAGCTCCATCAGCATCGCCTCCGTCATCTCCCGGACCAGGGCCCGTGGTTCACGGCGCTCGAAACAGTCCGCGATCTCTTCGGCCACCGCCCCGAGCGCCGCCGTCCATGTCTGCTCGGCTATCGTGGCCTCCACGGCCACCTGGTTCTGAAACATCGTCACAAAAGTTCATGATCACGGTGGCCGTACTCATGCCCGCAGGCACCCCGCCATCCCGCTGACCAGCCTCAACTCACGACGCAGCCACATCTACAGCTGCCG
>NZ_JBVKBA010000053.1:0-30464 GCF_055639175.1 Streptomyces sp. NPDC107546
TGGTACTGCAGGGGGGACCCTGTGGGAGAGTAGGACACCGCCGAACAATTTGTGAGAAAACCCCCGTGCTATTCAGCACGGGGGTTTTCTGCGTTAAAAGGCGTTAAAGGACAACGGCAAAGGAAGAAAGGTAAGGGGGCGAGCGGTAGAGGCGTTGAAGGCCGCCTCACGCCCCTGGAATCAGAGCCGCCCCGCCGCCTTCAGCGCCAAATACGCGTCAGCCAAGGCCGGCGCCAGATCCTCCGGTGTCGCGTCCACGACCGTCACCCCGTGACGCCGCAGCTGCTCGGCCATGCGGGTCCGTTCCGAATGTGCCTGAGCCGCCGCCGCGGCCTCGTACACCGCTTCTGTGCTGCCTCGAGCCGCCGCCATTTGGGCGATGTACGGATCGGCCACCGACGCCAGCAGCACCGTATGGCGCTGGGTGAGCTGGGGCAGTACTGGAAGGAGTCCCTCCTCGATGGGAGCCGTGTCCAGCGTGGTCAGCAGGACGATCAACGAGCGCCGGGGCGCCGTCCGTAGTGCCGTGGCCGTAAGACCGCGCGCGTCCGTTTCCACGAGTTCCGGCTCCAGCGTCGCCATCGCGTTGACCAGCGACGGCAAGACATCGCCGGCGGCACGTCCCTGGACCAGAGCGCGTACCCGGCGGTCGTAGGCGAGCAGATCCACGCGGTCGCCCGCACGGCTCGCCAGCGCGCCCAGCAGCAGCGCGGCGTCCATGGAGGCGTCCAGGCGCGGCGCGTCGCCGACCCGGCCGGCGGAGGTACGGCCTGTGTCGAGGACCAGCAGGATGTGACGATCGCGTTCGGGCCGCCACGTGCGCACCGCGACCGAGCTCTGCCGTGCCGTGGCGCGCCAGTCGATGGAGCGGGTGTCGTCCCCGGGGACGTATTCGCGCAGACTGTCGAACTCCGTCCCCTCGCCGCGCGTCAGCACGCTGGTGCGGCCGTCGAGTTCGCGCAGGCGGGCCAGTTTGGCGGGAAGGTGCTTGCGGCTGGTGAAGGGAGGCAGAACCCGGACCGTCCAGGGGACTTTGTGAGTGCCTTGGCGGGAGAAGAGCCCGAGTGGCCCGTACGAACGGATCGTGACACGGTCGGCTCGGCGGTCGCCTCGGCGCGTGGGCTTCAGACGGGTCGTCACGCGGCGACGCTCGCCCGGAGGGATCGTCAGGCCGTGGCGGGAGGCGGCCACTTCGGTTCCGGGCTGCCAGCTGCTGGGCGGCCAGGCGTCGCGTACCCGGGCGCGCAGCGGCCGTCTTGACGGATTGGTGATGGTGAGCGTCACGTCGGCCGTTTCGCCGAGGCGTACGGAGGCGTCGCCCGAACGGGCCAGTCCCAGTCGGCGTACCGGTGCGGCCAGTGCGAAGTCGCAGGCGCACGCCAGTGCGAGTGAGCCGTTGACGGCGAGGATGCCCGTCCAGCCGGGGTCCCAGATGCCGACCGGGAGGGTGCCGAGTGCCGCGAGGAGCGCGGCGCGTCCGGTGAGTGCCATCAGCGGGGGACGGGGACGTGGGCGAGGATCGCGTTGATGACCGAGTCGGTGGTCACTCCTTCCATCTCCGCCTCGGGGCGGAGCTGGACCCGGTGGCGGAGTGTCGGGAGGGCGAGTGCCTTCACATCGTCGGGGATGACGTAGTCACGGCCCGTCAGCCAGGCCCATGCTCGGGAGGTGGCGAGCAGGGCCGTGGCACCGCGAGGTGACACGCCGAGCGTGAGGGACGGGGACTCGCGGGTGGCCCGGCAGATGTCCACGACGTAGGCGGTGATCTCGGGGGAAACGGTCGTCTTGGCGACGGCGGCACGTGCGGCCTCGAGGGCCTCGGCGCTCGCCACGGGGCGTACGCCGGCGGCGCGCAGGTCGCGCGGATTGAAGCCCGCGGCGTGGCGTGTGAGGACGTCGATCTCGTCCTGGCGGGACGGCAGAGGGATTGTCAGTTTGAGCAGGAAACGGTCCAGTTGGGCCTCAGGGAGTGGGTACGTCCCCTCGTACTCGACCGGGTTCTGCGTCGCGGCGACCAGGAACGGCTCGGGGAGCGGGCGCGGAGTGCCGTCGACCGTGACCTGGCGCTCCTCCATGGCTTCGAGGAGGGACGACTGGGTCTTGGGTGGGGTGCGGTTGATCTCGTCCGCGAGGAGGAGGTTGGTGAAGACCGGGCCTGGCTGGAAGGAGAACTCGGCGGTGCGGGCGTCGTAGACGAGAGAGCCCGTGACATCGCTCGGCATCAGGTCCGGTGTGAACTGCACGCGCTTGGTGTCGAGTTCGAGGGCTGACGCGAGCGCGCGGACCAGCAGTGTCTTGGCGACACCGGGGACCCCTTCCAGCAGGACGTGTCCACGGCACAGCAGGGCGACGACGAGGCCGGTCACGGCGGGGTCCTGGCCGACCACGGCCTTGGCGATCTCGGCGCGCAGGGCTTCCAGGGAGGCGCGGGCTGCGCCCGGATCCCCGGCGACCCCGGCGTTGTCAGTGGTCGGGTCCATCATGGACGGCGTACCTCTCTTTCGAGGGCGTCGAGTTGGTCGGCGAGGGCGATCAGGGCCGCGTCGTCGCCGGGCGGCGGGCCGTAGAGGAGGGAGTGCAGGGACTGTCCGTCGCCGTGCAGATGGGCGGACAGTGCGGGGAGCAGGGCCTCGGGCGCGTGCGCCTGAGCGAGCGGGATGCCTACGAGGGGGGCGAGACGGGTGCAGGTGGTGGAGCGCAGAGCGGCGGCCGCGCGGTCGCGGGCGTCGGCTTTGCGGTAGAGGCGGGCGCGGCCTTCGACGGTTTCGGAGGCGCGGATCGCGACGGGGAGTTTTTCGGGGACGAGCGGGCCGAATCGGCGTGCCCGCCACAGGGCGGCCAGGGCCGCGGCGATGAAGAGCTGGAGCGCGCCCCACAGCCAGCCCGAGGGGAGCAGGTCGAGGAAGCTCTGGCCGCCCGAGTCGGTGGCCGAGGTGTCGGAGAGCGAGGGGAGGTACCAGACCAAGTGCGAGCGGGAACCGAGCAGTTGCAGGGCGAGCGAGGCGTTGCCCCGCTCACCGAGACGGTTGTTGTAGAGGATGTCGGGCGCGCCGAGGACGACGGTGTCGCCGGCCCCGGATGCGGCCGGGATGCGTACCAGGGTGGGCAGGCCCTCGCTGGGGTAGCACCAGTCCGCGCGGGCGTCGCTCGTGCGGTAGCGGATCCCGCCCGTGTCGGCGGTGCCCGCTCGCCGGGCGTCGGGCAGCTCGCAGACGGGCGCCAGTGTCGATTCGAGGCTGACGGCGGGGTCGGCGGAGACGCCGGGAGCCAGTGTGCCGGTGGACGTCTCCGGAGCGACGAGGATCGTCCGGCCGCCGGAGTTCTCGGTCGCCTGGTGCAGCAGGCTCTGCTGGCGGTGCGTCAACTGCTCGGGTGCGGCGACCAGAAGCGTGGTGTCGGTGCCGGCAGCGGCGCGCGCCTCGTCGAGGGTGGTGACCACGCGCGTGGACACGCCCCGGTCGGCGAGCAGCCGGGCGACGGCGTGGCTGCCGGAGGGGTCGGCGGAGCGCGGGTCGAGGCGGCCGTGCCGCTCCCCGGATCGGATCACGGCGATCACGACAGCACCGATCAGCAGGATCACGACGGCGAGGAGCACACCGCGTGCCCGGGTCCACACCTGGCGCACGGTGGGCGAGGCCGACGTGGATGCGACTGCGGCCTCGGCGGTCATCAGGCGGCTCCCTGGCGGGTGTTGTGGGCCGCGCTGGGGGCGTTGCTGGTGAGGTGGGGCTTGGCGCGTTCCAGGTCGTCGTCGAGGACGGCGAGCCGGCGGTACGTTCCTTCGCCCGCGGCCCGACCGCCGTATGCGACGTCGTCGAAGTTCCGGGCGGCGAGGCGCAGGCGGTCCGCGTGGTCGGGAAGGGCGCGGCCGGCCTCGGATGCCGCCTCGTCGGCGGTGCGCCCTGGGCGGATGTCGAGCAGGGCGCGTTCCTCCAGGGAGCGGACGACGGCGCGCATGCGGTCCTGGACGGCCTGGTTCCAGTGTCCCTGGGCGGCGTGCGCCTCGGCGGCCGAGCGGTGTTCGGCGGCGCTGCGGGGGCGGTCGTCGAAGAGCGTGGCGGACGAGGTGGGCGTGCGGCGCGGCGTGCCCAGACGCCACCACAGCGCGGCGACGAGCGCCAGGACCGCCACCACGATGACGAGGAGGCCGACGGGCCCGCCGGGCGTCGCGGTGGAGGCCTCGGTGAAGAGCCGGTCCAGCCAGTCCCAGAAGGCGTTCAGGGCGCGCCGTAGCAGGCCGGGGTCGTTCTGGTGGTACATCCGCTTGGACAGCTCACGCCGGGCCGCCTCCCGCGCGGGGTCGCGCGGGATCGTCACCGGTGGTCCGTCGTCCGAGCGCCACAGCACCGGTGCGGCTCTCAGCGCTCCCCCCGTCAGTCTCACCCCGTCAGCTCCCCGCGGTGGTGCCGGGGGCGTCGGAGCCGTAGTCCTGCAGGCCGGCGGCGCGGGCCAGCTCGAGGTCGAGGGCCTCGCGGCGGATGCGCTGGTCGATGTAGAGCAGCACGGTGACGCCCGCGGTGATCGGGAACGTGATCATGCGTCCGATCACCGAGCCGAGCCCGCTGATGATGAGGAACGTCCAGCCGGGGCTGCCGGTGGAGCCGCCCATGAGGCTGCCGAGGCCGTCGCCGCTGAACACCCCGGCGAGGATGGCGAAGGGGATCACGACGATCGACGCCACGATGCCCGCGATGAGCTGCGCGAGCAACTGGATGCCGAAGACCCGCCACCACGAGCCGCGCACCAGCTTCACGGAGCGGCTCATCGCCTTGCCGATGCTCTGCTTCTCCAGCATCAGCGCGGGCGAGGCCAGCGAGAAACGGATCATGATCCACAGAGCGACCACACCGGCGCCGAGGCCGCCGAGGACGGCCAGCGACACGCCCGCCGCGGTGGACCCCGACCACACGATGAGGATGCCGGGCAGCGTGCCCACGGCGACGATCGCCATGGCCATGAGCGGCAGCAGGATCGTGAGCCCGCCGAGCCGGGCGAGCTGTGGGCGGGCGTCGCGCCAGGCCTCGGCGGCGGTAACCGGCCTGCCGAGCACCGCCCTGCTGGTGACGGCCGTGAGCAGGGCCGTGGCGATGATGGTGCCGAGCAGCACCAGCAGCATGACCACGGCGGAGCCCAGCAGCGCGTCTCCCAGGGCGCGGCTCACCTCGGTCATGGAGGCGCTGGGGTCGTTGAGGGCGTTCGTGCCGGTGGTGTCGTTCAGGACGAGGCCCTGCAGCAGGATGACGACGGTCTCCGTGACGACCGCGACGGTCAGCGAGATGCCGAGGACCGTGCGCCAGTAGGTGCGCATGGTGGATACCGCGCCGTCGAGGATCTCGCCGACGCCGAGCGGGCGCAGCGGGATGACACCGGGCTTGGCCGCGGGCGGCGGTCCCCAGGCACCGCCCCAGCTTCCGTAGCCGCCGAACCCCTGTTGGGGGGCGCTCCAGCCGCCGCCGGGCCCTGCGTGGCCGCCGGGAGCGGCGGGAGGGCGGGCGCCCCAGCCCGGGCCGGGCGGAGGCGGTGGCGGGGCCTGGCCGGGGCCCTGGGGAGGCTGAGGAGCGGTCCACTGCCCGGGCGGGGGCTGCTCCTTGGACCACTTGCCCGACGGCTGCGGCTGATCGGTACCGCTCTGGTCCGAGGGCTGCTCCGGGGGCTGCGCGCCGGAGGCGCCCGGCTGCTGCCCGTCGGAGGGGGCAGATCCGGGCGAGGCCCAGCCCGGAGTGTCGTTCATCGTCGCTCCTTCACGGTGCCCGTCCGCGGTCGCGGCGGCAGGTTGGCAGCCATCGTGCCACGCTGCGTCCGCCGGGGGACCGGGGGTGGCGGACGCAGTACGCCTTCAATAGTCGGCGCGGTACAGGGCAGACTGACCGCATGGCTGATCAGTACGCGCGATCCGGTGAGGAAGACGAGGCGGCTGCGATACCGGCGATCCGCTGGGACGAGCCGCCCGAAGGCCCCGTACTGGCTCTTCTCGACCAGAGAAGGCTGCCGGCCGAGGAGGTGGAGCTCGTGTGCACGGACGCGCCCGCGCTCGTGGACGCGATCCGTACGCTCGCCGTGCGCGGGGCACCGCTGCTCGGGATCGCCGGCGCGTACGGTGTGGCGCTCGCCGCCGCGCGCGGTTTCGACGTGGAGGATGCCGCCGCCGCGCTCGCGGGCGCCCGGCCCACCGCGGTGAACCTCGCCGTCGGCGTGCGCAGGGCCCAGGCCGCGTACCGGGCCGTGCTTGACGACGGCGGTGACCTGCGGCAGGCCGCCGAGGCGGCGCTCGCCGCTGCGCGGGCGCTGCACCGTGAGGACGCCGAGGCCAGCGCGCGGATGGCTCGTCACGGCCTGGCGCTGCTGGACGAGCTTCTCCCGGGCGGCGGGCACCGTCTGCTCACGCACTGCAACACGGGTGCGCTGGTGTCCGGCGGGGAGGGCACGGCGTTCGCGGTGGCGTTGGCCGCACACCGGGCGGGGCGGCTGCGCAGGCTGTGGGTGGACGAGACGCGTCCGTTGCTGCAGGGTGCTCGACTGACGGCGTACGAGGCGGCCCGCACCGGGATGGCGTACACCTTGCTCACGGACAATGCGGCGGGCTCGCTGTTCGCCGCGGGCGAGGTGGACGCGGTACTCATCGGGGCGGACCGGATCGCGGCCGACGGCTCGGTCGCGAACAAGGTGGGGAGCTACCCGCTCGCTGTGCTGGCCCGGTACCACCACGTGCCGTTCATCGTGGTGGCGCCGGTGACGACGGTGGATCCGGAGACACCGGACGGGGCGTCCATCGAGGTGGAGCAGCGGCCCGGGCACGAGGTGACGGAGTTCACCGCACCTCAGGTGCAGGTGGCGGGAGCGGAAGCGGGAGGCGGGATACCTGTGGCACCCCTCGGGACCCAGGCGTACAACCCGGCGTTCGACGTGACGCCTCCGGAACTGGTGACGGCGATCGTCACCGAGGAGGGCGTCGCGTCGCCTGTGACGGCCGATTCACTCGCTGCGCTGTGTGACAGGTCACGCCAGGTAACGATTTAGTTAATGGGATGATGTGGTCCATGAAGGGACGAGTCCTTGTCGTCGACGACGACACCGCACTGGCCGAGATGCTCGGCATCGTGCTGCGTGGTGAAGGTTTTGAGCCGTCTTTCGTAGCCGACGGTGACAGGGCGCTGGCCGCCTTCCGTGAGACCAAGCCTGACCTGGTGCTGCTCGACCTGATGCTGCCGGGTCGGGACGGCATCGAGGTGTGCCGTCTGATCAGGGCGGAGTCCGGGGTGCCGATCGTGATGCTGACCGCCAAGAGCGACACAGTGGACGTGGTGGTGGGCCTCGAGTCCGGCGCGGACGACTACATCGTGAAGCCCTTCAAGCCGAAGGAGCTGGTGGCCCGCATCCGGGCGCGGCTTCGCAGGTCGGAGGAGCCTGCGCCGGAGCAGCTCGCCATCGGTGACCTCGTCATCGACGTGGCCGGCCACTCGGTGAAGCGCGACGGGCAGTCGATCGCGCTGACCCCGTTGGAGTTCGACCTGCTGGTGGCGCTGGCGCGCAAGCCGTGGCAGGTGTTCACCCGCGAGGTCCTGCTTGAGCAGGTGTGGGGTTACCGCCACGCGGCGGACACCCGCCTGGTGAACGTTCACGTCCAGCGGCTGCGCTCGAAGGTCGAGAAGGACCCGGAGAAGCCGGAGATCGTGGTGACCGTCCGTGGCGTCGGCTACAAGGCCGGGCCGAGCTGAGCATGACCCAGGACAGTGCCGCTCCGGCGCCCGGCCGGCCCGGAGCCCGTCCGGGGCGGCCTGTCGGTCGGCGGACGACGCGCTCCGGGTGGGAACGGTTCTTCGAGGGCGGGCTGCTTCAGGGCGGAGTCCAGGGCAGCCCGGTCCTCCGGCTCGTCATGCGCTGGGTGCGCCGCCCGCTGCTGCCGATGATGCGGCTGTGGCGGCGCAACATCCAGCTGCGGATCGTCGTCACGACCCTGCTGATGTCGCTGGGCGTGGTGCTGCTGCTGGGTTTCGTCGTCATCGGGCAGGTCCGCAACGGTCTGCTGGACGCCAAGGTGAAGGCGTCGCAGAGCCAGGCCGTCGGCGGGTTCACCGTCGCCGGGCAGAGGGCCGACAGCGCGGCCAGCGCGAGTGACGGCAACGACAACTCCGGTACGGGCAACAACCCGGTGCAGAACGTCAGCGGGTGGATGAGCGACCTCGTCGAGTCCCTGTCCAGCGGTGGTCAGGGTGCCTTCGACGTGGTCACGCTCAGCACCACCGCCGCGGACAACGACAACCGCGGCCTCGGTCCGCGCGCGTCGGGCGGGGTGGATCCGAGCCAGAGCGTGCCGGAGGACCTGCGCAAGCGCGTCGACGCCGGCATGGGCGTGGCCCAGAGCTACACCCGCATCGTCTACACCGACAGCGGCCGGGCCACCCAGCCCGCGCTGATCATCGGCAAGCAGATCAACGACCCCAACGGCGACCCGTACCAGCTGTACTACCTCTTCCCGCTCACCCAGGAGGAGAAGTCCCTCAGCCTGGTCAAGGGGACGCTCGCCACCGCTGGGCTCTTCGTCGTCGTACTGCTCGGCGCCATCGCCTGGCTCGTGGTGCGCCAGGTCGTCACCCCCGTACGGATGGCCGCGGGCATCGCCGAACGGCTGTCCGCCGGGCGCCTGCAGGAGCGGATGAAGGTCACCGGCGAGGACGACATCGCGCGTCTGGGCGAGGCCTTCAACAAGATGGCGCAGAACCTGCAGCTGAAGATCCAGCAGCTGGAGGAGCTGTCGCGGATGCAGCGGCGGTTCGTCTCGGACGTGTCGCACGAGCTGAGGACGCCCCTGACGACCGTGCGGATGGCGGCCGACGTCATCCACGAGGCGCGCGTCGACTTCGACCCGGTGACCGCGCGGTCGGCGGAACTGCTCGCCGACCAGCTGGACCGGTTCGAGTCGCTGCTCGCGGACCTGCTTGAGATCAGCAGGTTCGACGCGGGTGCGGCGGCGCTGGAGGCCGAGCCGATCGATCTGCGGGACGTCGTGCGCCGGGTGGTGAGCGGGGCCGAGCCGCTCGCCGAGCGCAAGGGCACGCAGATCCGGGTCGTCGGCGACCAGCAGCCCGTCGTGGCCGAGGCGGACGCCCGGCGTGTCGAGCGGGTGCTGCGCAACCTGGTCGTGAACGCGGTCGAGCACGGCGAGGGCAAGGACGTGATCGTCAAGCTCGCTGCGGCGGGCGGCGCGGTCGCGATCGCGGTGCGCGACTACGGCGTGGGACTCAAGCCCGGCGAGGCGACCCGGGTGTTCAGCCGCTTCTGGCGGGCGGACCCGGCACGCGCGCGTACCACCGGCGGTACGGGCCTCGGGCTGTCCATCGCTCTGGAGGACGCGCGGCTGCACGGCGGCTGGCTGCAGGCGTGGGGCGAGCCGGGAGGGGGTTCGCAGTTCCGGCTGACCCTGCCGCGGACCGCGGACGAGCCGCTGCGGGGCTCTCCGATACCCCTGGAGCCGCTGGACTCACGGCGCAATCGCGGGCTCAGCGACGCCGGACTGCCGCAGGGAGGCTCCGGCAAGCGGGCCACGGTGCCGGCGCAGTCGACCGGTGAGCAGGCGGCGGCACGTGACCCGATCGCGTCACGGCCGGCCGCGACGCCGACCGCGGACCCGACGGCGATGCCCGGCAACGGGGCGCGCGTGGTGCCACGGCCCGCCGGGGGCTCGCGACGCCCGGACGACAGAGCACAGGAGCCGCCGAGGGGTGGCGGCGGACCCGACGAGCGGGAGCAAGGGGAGGCGTTTCGTGGGCGCTGAGGGGGGCGGCCGGCGGCGTGCGCTGCTCAGGGGGGTGTACGCCGGCTGTGGTGCCGTACTGCTGGCCGGGTGCGCCTCGATGCCGGACGGCGGGGATCTGCGGGGGGTCGAGTCGACGCCCCGGCAGGACGCGCAGGTCCGTGTCTTCGCCATGCCCCCGCGGGAGAACGCCGGGCCTGCGGAGATCGTGCAGGGCTTCCTGGAGGCGCTGACCAGCGACGACCCGCAGTACGAGACGGCACGCAAGTACCTGACGGCCGCCGCGTCGCGCGGGTGGGACCCCGACGCGTCCACCACGGTGCTCTCCGACGGGCCGAACACGGTGCCCGACCACACCAGGAGCCGGGAGGCCGGGGACGACTACGCGTACACGCTGACCGGCACCAAGCTCGCCATGGTGGACGAGCAGCACGCCTACACGCCGGACTCGGGGACGTACAGCGCCACGGTGCACCTGACGCTGGTGAAGAAGACCGAACAGTGGCGCATCGACGCGCTGCCGCAGGGCGTGGTGATGGGCAGGTCCGACTTCCAGCGCAACTACGTGTCGGTCAACAAGTACTACTACGCTGCGAACGTGCCCGCTGGGGAGGGCGGACGGCTGAGTACCGTCGCGGACCCGGTGTACGTGCGCAGCAAGGTGGACCCGGTGACGTCGACTGTCCGCGCACTGCTGAAGGGCCCCACACGCTGGCTGGACCCCGTGGCGACCTCGAGCTTCCCCTCGGGCACGGCACTGCGGAAGGACGTCACCTCCCTGTCGCCCGACGACCAGAACAAGCTGACGGTGCCGCTCAACGACAAGGCCGACCGGGTCGGGGCGACGCAGTGCGACAGGATGGCGGCGCAGCTGCTGTTCACCCTGCAGGACCTGACGCCCACGGGCGTGAGCCAGGTGGAGCTGCGCGGCTCGAACGGCACGAAGCTGTGCGCGCTCAACGAGGACCGGGCCGAGGTCATCGCCTTGCACGGCACGGGCCGGCGACCGGAGTACGAGTACTTCATCGACGGCAGGCAGCGGCTGGTGCGCCTGCCCGGCAGCAGCGGCTCCAAGCAGCCCGAACCGGTGCCGGGCCCGTTGGGTGAGGGAGAGAAGCCGCTGCGCGCCGCCGCCGTCTCGCGGGACGAGGACACCGCGGCCGGCGTCTCTGCCGACGGGCAGTACCTGTACGTGGGCTCGCTGGCGTCGGGCGCCCCGCTGGGGAACGCGGTGCTGATCAGTGGCGGTGCGTCGAAGAACGACCGGCTGACGACTCCCAGCTGGGACGGCGGGGGCGACCTGTGGGTGGCCGACCGTGACCCGCGGCACCCGCGGCTGGTGATGCTGCAGCAGGGCGCGGGCACGCCGGTGGAGGTCCGCACACCGGGCCTCGACGGGCGGATCGACGCGGTGCGGGTGGCGGCCGACGGTGTGCGGATCGCGCTGATCGTGGAGAAGGACGGCAAGACGTCCCTGCAGATCGGGCGGATCGAGCGGGACAGCGGGAGGGGCGGACAGCCTGCTGTGTCGATCCTGGAACTGCACTCGGTGACTCCGCAGCTGGAGGAGGTCACGGCCATGTCGTGGGCCGGTGACAGTCGGTTGGTGGTGGTCGGCAGCGAGGCCGGTGGGGTGCAGCAGATCCGGTACGTGCAGGTCGACGGCTCGACGCCGGTGGGCAACCCGCCCGCCTCGCTGACGGGCGTGAAGCAGATAGCGGCGTCCGAGGACGAACGGCTGCCGCTGGTGGCGTACTCGGAGGACGGGATCGTGCGCCTGTCGTCCGGGGCTCAGTGGCAGAAGGTGGTCAAGGAGGGGACGGCGCCGGTCTACCCCGGCTGACCCGCGCGCCCCGAGCAGGGCTGCGCGCCGGTGGTTCGACGGCCGCCGCCCGGTTGTTTACGGGGAGTTTTCCACAGGGGTGGCGGGCCGCTGCGGGCGTTGGCACAGTGGTCGCCATGCGGGGGTGGTGGCAGGACCTCACCGACCTGGTACTGCCGGCCGAGTGCGGAGGCTGCGGCAGGCCGCGCACGGTGCTCTGCCCGGAGTGCCGTGCGGCCCTCCACGGCAGCGCGCCACGCCGGGTGCGACCGGTGCCGGAGCCGGCGGGACTGCCCCTGGTGCACGCGGCGGCGCCGTACGAGGGCGCGGTCCGCGCCACGCTCCTGTCCCACAAGGAACGGGGCGCGCTCACCCTCGCGGGACCGCTGGGGACGGCTCTGGCGGGGGCGGTGCGGGCCTGCTACGGCTCGGTGGCCTCCCGCGCCGGTGGCGGTCCGGGGCCCGTGCTGCTCGTGCCCGTCCCCTCCGCGCGGTGGGCCGTGCGGGCGCGAGGGCATGATCCGACGCGGCGGATCGCGCTCGCGGCGGCGGGACAGCTGCGCCGGGCCGGGACGGCGGCCAGGGTGGTGGCCGTGTTGCGGCAGCGGCGGGCCGTGGCCGACCAGGCGGGGCTCGGCTCCCGGCAGCGGCTGACCAATCTCGCGGGCGCCCTCGAGGTGGCCGCGGGCAGCGCCCGGCTGCTGGCCGGCGGGCGGATCGTCCTCGTCGACGACCTGATGACGACGGGCGCTTCGCTGACGGAGGCGGCGCGCGCGGTACGGGCGGCGCTCGGGGACGCCGACAATGCTGACACGGAGGTGTATGCGCGCGTGACAGGGGAAGCAAGGGGGGAACGAAGAGCGAGGGAGACGACGGCACCGGCGCACCGGCCCCTGGGGCCGTGGGGAACGGCCGCTGGGAACGGCCTCCAGGACGGGATCTGCGCGGCCGTGGTCGCCGCTTCGCCGGAGTCCTTCGAGATAAACCGGAACTGACCGATAGCTTGCTTCGTTGCAGGTAATGAGCAGGTCAATTCACCTGAACGGAGGTACGCCGCGGTAGAGGGTGACGACATCCGTCCGGGCGAGATATGTTCGGTTGAGAGGGAAAAGGCGCAGGCCGTCCCTCCCTTGTCCGAATGCCGTGCTGCGGGTTTTCTGCAATCACCCGTAGCGGTGGGGTGGAGACCTCGCCCCCGGGGGAGGAGGAGGTGGACGTCACCGAGTCCGAGGTTCCGGTATTCGCCGGGGCCTGGTGCACAAGGGAGATGCTCCGCCAGCAATGCGGAGCGATCCGGGAACGGAGTTCTGCGTGGACATCGTCGTCAAGGGCCGCAAGACCGAGGTGCCCGAGCGGTTCCGGAAGCACGTGGCCGAGAAGCTGAAGCTGGACAAGATCCAGAAGCTGGATGCCAAGGTGATCAGCCTCGATGTCGAGGTGTCCAAGGAGCCCAACCCCCGACAGGCCGACCGCTGCGACCGCGTGGAGATCACCCTCCGCTCCCGAGGTCCGGTGATCCGGGCCGAGGCGGCGGCAAGCGATCCGTACGCGGCACTCGACCTGGCGGCGGAGAAACTCGAGGCCCGGCTGCGTAAGCAGCACGACAAGCGCCACACCCGCCGCGGGGTCCGCAGGCTCACGGCAGCCGAGGTGCCCGACCACGTCCCGGGCGCCGCGACGCTCAACGGCAACGGCGGCCTGGTACCGGAAGAAGAATCGGACGGCGTGCCGACCAAGAAGATCGGATCGCTCGAGGTGAAGGGCGAAGGCCCCCTCGTCGTCCGCGAGAAGACCCACGTCGCGTCTCCGATGTCGCTCGACCAGGCGCTCTACGAAATGGAGTTGGTCGGGCACGACTTCTATCTGTTCGTCGACTCCGAGACCAAGCAACCCAGCGTCGTCTACCGGCGGCACGCCTACGACTACGGCGTCATCCACCTCAGCACCGACCAGATGGTGGCCGAGGCCCGGTCGGCGGACGCGGGCGGAACGCTCGGCGGCTGAGCCCGCCGGGTGATGGCTGAACCCGGTGCCCCTGGTGAGCCCATGCGCCCCCAGGGGCACCGGTGTGCCACCACTTCGCGCCGCGCTCTGTCACCTGACTGACGCCCGGGCATGGAATCATGGCCGCAACGGCTCAACCGGTGGGCCGTTGCCTTGGGTTGGCGATGGCACAGCACCACAGGCCACAGCCTTCAGGGGGAGGAACATGGCGGACAGCTTCGGACCGACGCAGGACGAGGACGCCGACGACGACGTCGCCGGCACGGTCCCGGAGACGGGCCCTGCACACAAGGAGCCGATCCGCGTTCTCGTCGTGGACGACCACGCCCTCTTCCGCCGCGGCCTGGAGATCGTGTTGGCGGCCGAGGAGGACATCCAGGTCGTCGGCGAGGCCGGGGACGGCGCGGAAGCGGTCGACAAGGCGGCCGATCTGCTGCCTGACATCGTGCTGATGGACGTGCGGATGCCCAAGCGGGGTGGCATCGAGGCATGCACCTCCATCAAGGAGGTGGCGCCCAGCGCCAAGATCATCATGCTGACGATCAGCGACGAAGAGGCCGATCTCTACGAAGCGATCAAGGCGGGCGCCACGGGTTACCTCCTCAAGGAGATCTCCACCGACGAGGTGGCCACCGCCATTCGCGCGGTCGCCGATGGGCAGTCGCAGATCAGCCCCTCCATGGCGTCGAAGCTCCTCACCGAGTTCAAGTCGATGATCCAGAAGACCGACGAGCGCCGGCTGGTCCCGGCGCCGAGGCTCACCGACCGGGAGCTGGAGGTCCTCAAGCTCGTCGCCACCGGAATGAACAACCGGGACATCGCCAAGGAGCTGTTCATCTCCGAGAACACCGTGAAGAACCACGTGCGCAACATCCTGGAGAAGCTGCAGCTGCACTCCAGGATGGAGGCCGTGGTCTACGCGATGCGGGAGAAGATCCTCGAGATCCGCTAGCGGGGCCGGACACGCCAGGGATCAGCCCAGGGCACGGGCCAGCTCGCGAACGAGAGGCTCGCGCAGGTCCGGGGTGTCGACCCGCTCCACGCGGACGTTGGTGCAGTCCACCCAGCTCGCCGCCTCCAGCAGCGCCTGGGCCACCGACGGGACTGCGTTCGCGCCGTCCAGTGTGACCTGCCGCGCGACCAGCGTGCGGCCCTCGCGCGCGGGGTCCACCCGGCCGACCAGCCGACCGCCGGCGAGGACCGGCATCGCGAAGTAGCCGTACACCCGCTTCTGCTTGGGGACGTACGCCTCCAGGCGGTGGGTGAAGCCGAAGATCCGCTCCGTGCGCGCCCGCTCCCAGATCAGCGAGTCGAACGGCGACAGCAGCGTCGTACGGTGGCGGCCGCGCGGCGGGGTCCGCAACGTCTCGGGGTCCACCCAGGCAGGCTTGCCCCAGCCCTCGACCGTCACCGGGACCAGGCCCGAGTCCGCGATCACGGAATCGACCTGCTCGCCCTTGAGACGGTGGTAGTCCGCGATGTCCGCGCGCGTGCCGACGCCCAGGGAGCGGCCGGCCAGGGAGACGAGGCGGCGCAGGCACTCGGTGTCGTCCAGCTCGTCGTGCAGCAGCGCCTCGGGGACGGCGCGCTCGGCCAGGTCGTACACCCGCTTCCAGCCGCGGCGCTCGACGCACACCACCTCTCCGTACATCAGCGCGCGCTCCACCGCGACCTTCGTGCCGGACCAGTCCCACCACTCGCTGGTCTTCTTCGCGCCGCCCAGATCCGTTGCGGTCAGGGGCCCTTCGGCGCGCAGTTGCTTGATGACCTGGTCGTAGGCGCCGTCCGGCAGGGTGTGGTTCCAGTGCGGGCGGGAGCGGTAGGCGCGGCGGCGGAAGGCGAAGTGGGGCCACTCCTCGATGGGCAGGACACAGGCGGCGTGCGACCAGTACTCGAACGCGTGCGGACCGGCCGTGGACCGGCCGTCGGACGAACGCGTCCAGTACGCCGAGTCGACCGCCTCGCGGCCTATGGCTCCGAGGCGGGCGTACGGAATGAGTTCGTGTGAGCGGGCCAGGACCGAAATGGTGTCGAGCTGGACGGCGCCGAGCCGGCGCAGCAGGCCACGCACGCCGGCCCTGCGGTCGGGAGCGCCGAGGAAGCCCTGTGCCCGCAGGGCGATACGGCGGGCTTCGTCTGCGGTCAGTTCGATGGTGGGTCGGGGGAGACTCGGCATGGTCACACCGTAGGGGGCGGCACTGACAACGCGGGACGAGCTGTGAGAGCCCGCGCCTACGGCGCCGGCGCCGGTGCCGGCAGATACGCCGCCGTCGACGGCAGGCCCACGTCCGAGGGCAGCAGGGAACCGACCCAGCAGTCCCGACGCACCCCCTTGTTGTTGATCGCGGACCGCAGCACCCCCTCGATGGTGAAGCCCGCACGCTCCGCGACCGCCCGTGAGCCCGCGTTGCCGACCTCGGCGCGCCACTCCACGCGGTCGACCGACAGGTGGGTGAACGCCCAGTGCGCCGCGCGGAGCGTGGCCTCGGTGATGTAGCCGTTGCCCCGGTGCTCCTTCGTCGCCCAGAAGCCGACCTCGGCGACGCCGAGCGAGCGCATCGTCAGGCCGAGCATGCCCACCAGCTCCCCGGAGGGAAGGAAGACACCGAACGTGAACATGGAGGCGTCCCTCCAGCCGTCCGGCGCGATCTGCTCGACGAACAGCTCCGCGTGTTCACGCAGATACGGCGACGGGATCGTGGTCCAGCGCTGGATGTCGGGGTCCTGGGCTGCCGCGTACACCGCGTCGGTGTCCCGGGGGCCGACGGTGCGCAGCAGGAGCCGTTCGGTGGTCAGGGTGACGGGGTCCATCGCTTGATTCTGCTAGGGCCCCCGCCCGGCCGCCATGATTTTCCGCGTCATGCCCGGCCGCGGTCGCCGTTGGTGGCCGGTCCCCTGCGCCCCGGTCCGCACCCGCCACGCCGTCGTCCGCGCCTGCCTCGTCACCTCGTGACTGCGCGGTTACTTTTCGTGGCAAGGACGCGGCACCTTCCGCCACGCCCGTCCGTTGTCCTAGTGGCTGTCGGTGGCAGACCTCCCGGTGCGGCGGGGTCCTCGCTTACGATGGCCGTTGCTCAAGCTGTCATTTAACCGACCGTCCCAGGCCCGACCGGCAAGGAGACAAACCCCCGTGTCCGTCCTCTCGAAGATCATGCGTGCAGGCGAAGGCAAGATCCTGCGCAAGCTGCACCGCATCGCGGACCAGGTCAACTCCATCGAAGAGGACTTCGTCGACCTCTCCGACGCCGAGCTGCGGGCCCTCACCGATGAGTACAAGCAGCGGTACGCCGACGGCGAGAGCCTCGACGACCTGCTCCCCGAGGCCTTCGCCACCGTGCGCGAGGCCGCCAAGCGCGTCCTCGGCCAGCGGCACTACGACGTGCAGATGATGGGCGGCGCCGCCCTGCACATGGGTTATGTGGCCGAGATGAAGACCGGTGAGGGCAAGACGCTGGTCGGTACGCTCCCCGCGTACCTGAACGCCATTTCCGGAGACGGCGTACACATCGTCACGGTCAACGACTACCTGGCCGAGCGCGACTCCGAGATGATGGGCCGCGTCCACAGGTTCCTCGGTCTGTCCGTCGGCTGCATCCTCGGCAACATGACCCCGGCCGAGCGCCGCGAGCAGTACGCGTGCGACATCACCTACGGCACGAACAACGAGTTCGGCTTCGACTACCTCCGCGACAACATGGCGTGGTCGAAGGACGAGCTCGTCCAGCGCGGGCACAACTTCGCGATCGTCGACGAGGTGGACTCCATCCTGGTCGACGAGGCCCGTACACCGCTGATCATCTCCGGTCCGGCCGACCAGGCCACCAAGTGGTACGGCGACTTCGCCAAGCTGGTCACGCGGCTGAAGAAGGGCGAGGCGGGCAACCCGCTCAAGGGCATCGAGGAGACCGGCGACTACGACGTCGACGAGAAGAAGCGCACGGTCGCCATCCACGAGTCCGGCGTCAGCAAGGTCGAGGACTGGCTGGGCATCGACAACCTCTACGAGTCGGTGAACACCCCGCTGGTGGGCTACCTGAACAACGCGATCAAGGCCAAGGAGCTCTTCAAGCGCGACAAGGACTACGTCGTCATCGACGGCGAGGTCATGATCGTCGACGAGCACACGGGCCGCATCCTCGCCGGCCGCCGCTACAACGAGGGCATGCACCAGGCGATCGAGGCGAAGGAAGGGGTGGA
The DNA here is from genome assembly GCF_055639175.1 of Streptomyces sp. NPDC107546. Classification (NCBI taxonomy): domain Bacteria; kingdom Bacillati; phylum Actinomycetota; class Actinomycetes; order Kitasatosporales; family Streptomycetaceae; genus Streptomyces; species Streptomyces sp. NPDC107546. The sequence goes on from NZ_JBVKBA010000053.1 coordinate 17,775, forward strand.
CATCAAGGACGAGAACCAGACGCTCGCCACGATCACCCTGCAGAACTTCTTCCGCCTGTACAAGAAGCTCTCCGGCATGACCGGTACGGCGATGACCGAAGCCGCCGAGTTCCACCAGATCTACAAGCTCGGCGTCGTCCCGATCCCGACCAACAAGCCGATGATCCGCAAGGACCAGTCGGACCTGATCTACCGCACCGAGGTCGCCAAGTTCGAGGCGGTCGTCGACGACATCGCCGAGAAGCACGAGAAGGGCCAGCCGATCCTGGTCGGCACCACCTCGGTCGAGAAGTCCGAGTACCTCTCGCAGCAGCTCAGCAAGCGCGGCATCCAGCACGAGGTGCTGAATGCCAAGCACCACGAGCGCGAGGCGGCGATCGTCGCCCAGGCCGGGCGCAAGGGCGCCGTGACGGTCGCGACGAACATGGCCGGCCGTGGTACCGACATCAAGCTCGGCGGCAACCCCGAGGACCTCGCCGAGGCCGAGCTGCGCCAGCGCGGACTCGACCCCGAGGAGCACATCGAGGAGTGGGCCGCGGCCCTGCCCGCCGCCCTGGAGAAGGCCGAGCAGGCGGTCAAGGCCGAGAAGGAGGAGGTCGAGGCCCTCGGCGGCCTCTATGTCCTCGGCACCGAGCGCCACGAGTCCCGCCGTATCGACAACCAGCTGCGCGGTCGCTCCGGCCGTCAGGGTGACCCGGGCGAGTCCCGGTTCTACCTCTCGCTGGGTGACGACCTGATGCGCCTGTTCAAGGCCCAGATGGTCGAGCGCGTGATGTCGATGGCGAACGTCCCGGACGACGTGCCGATCGAGAACAAGATGGTCACGCGCGCGATCGCGTCCGCCCAGTCCCAGGTCGAGCAGCAGAACTTCGAGACCCGGAAGAACGTCCTCAAGTACGACGAGGTCCTCAACCGGCAGCGCGAGGTCATCTACGGCGAGCGGCGCCGCGTCCTGGAGGGCGAGGATCTGCAGGAGCAGATCCGGCACTTCATGGACGACACGATCGACGCGTACGTCGCCGCGGAGACCGAGGAGGGGTTCCCGGAGGACTGGGACCTGGACCGGCTGTGGGGCGCCTTCAAGCAGCTCTACCCGGTGAAGGTCACCATCGAGGAACTGGAGGAGGCGGCCGGTGACCGTGCCGGTCTGACCGCCGAGTTCATCGCCGAGTCCATCAAGGACGACATCCGCGAGCAGTACGAGCAGCGCGAGGCCCAGCTCGGCTCCGAGATCATGCGTGAGCTGGAGCGCCGGGTCGTGCTGTCGGTGCTGGACCGCAAGTGGCGCGAGCACCTGTACGAGATGGACTACCTCCAGGAGGGCATCGGCCTGCGCGCCATGGCGCAGAAGGACCCGCTGGTCGAGTACCAGCGCGAGGGCTTCGACATGTTCCAGGCCATGATGGAGGGCATCAAGGAGGAGTCCGTCGGCTACCTGTTCAACCTGGAGGTCCAGGTCGAGCAGCAGGTCGAGGAGGTTCCCGTCGAGGACGCCCAGCCTTCCCTGGAGAAGGAGGAGGCCGTGGCCGCCCAGGCGGCCCGCCCGGAGATCCGCGCCAAGGGCCTGGAGGCCCCGCAGCGGCACGAGCGGCTGCACTTCTCCGCGCCGACCGTGGACGGTGAGGGCGGCATCGTCGAGGGTGACTTCTCCAGTGACGGCGAGCCGGTCCGCTCGGAGGCGGACGGCCTGACCCGGGCCGAGCGCCGCAAGCAGGCCAAGGGCGGGCGCCGCCGCAAGAAGTAGCAGCGTCGCGTGGTGAGGGGCCGGGCACCCGAGGGTGCCCGGCCCCTCACCGTTCCCACGTCACGGTTCTTGTCAGGTCACACGCCGTCCCCGTGCGGAGCCCGCGGTCCGCCCAGTTCCACCGCCGTGCAGCGCCAGCGGTGGTCCCGGCCGCATTCCAGGCGGAACGCCATCGCGCGGAGCTGGTCGCCCGCGCCGATACGGGCGAATGCCTCGATGGCGCCGGGGCGCGGGATGTAGTAGCCGATGTCGCGGACCACCGGGCGGGTGCCGCGGGTGCGGAGCGGGCCGCGTTCGGCGAGCCGGGCCAGGTCGTCGTAGGCCCGGCCGACGGTGTGCCGAAGCATGCTGTGCACGGGCCGCTGACCGCTCAGCACGGACAGCAGGCGGTCGGCGAAGACATCGGTGGGGCGGACGTGCGGCAGGGGCCTGAGCGGCCCCTGGGCGGCCTGCTCGCGCGGCGGTACGGCAGTCGCCGACGCGGCACTGCCCGGCGCCGCACTCGCCGCCGTGGCGCCTGTCGACATGGCACCTGCCGGCGTGGCGGACGGCCGCTGGAGCGTCCTGGTCCGCGACGGGCCCTGGCCCGGTTCCGCGCGACGTGGCGTGCTGCCCGGGCGGCGCGTGTCGTGGCGGACCGGAGGGCGGGCGCCCGGGGCGGGCTTCGTCCTGGTCATCGCCTGGTTCCTGGTCATCACCTTGTGCATGGCGGATCCCCGTTTCGCGAGGCCGGTGAGTACCGGTCGGTAACTTCTTGGGGATCTTGTACGGGTCGGGCGACCGCCCCGCAACGAGGCCGGGAGCCTGCCGCGCGGACCGGAGAGTTCACCTATCAGGGTGAGAGGCGGGCCGAAGTCCCGGCGACGGCCCGGGTTCACAGGGTGAGCCGTGCCGGCCCCGGTTGACGCCGCCCGGGTGCACGGGCGGGACCCGAAGGGGGACGCCCGCACGTATCCTGAGGTGACCCCTGACCGACTACGAAAGCGGCTCGCCATGCGCGTCTACGTCCCCCTGACCCTCTCCGGTCTCGCCGAGGCGTACAAGACGGGCGAGCTGGGCGCCGATCCGGTCGTCGCGTACGCCGTCACGCCGGCGCTGCGCGAGTGGTACCTCTCCGACGACATCGAGGAACTGGAGTACGCGGCGCTGAGCCGGGCCGCCCTCGCCTCCCTGCGCCTGCTGGCGGCCGACCCGGGGACGCCGCGGCGGCGGGTCGTGGTCGCGGTCGACGTCCCCGACGGCGCGGCGACCACCGATCCCGACCGCGGACTCGACCCGGCGGCGCTCGGCGAGGTGCGCGTCGCCGGCCCCGTGCCGCTGGCCAAGGCGGCCGCGGTGCACGTCGACGCGTCCGACGCGGAGCCGGACGTGACCGCGGCGGCGGAGGCGCTCGAGACGGCCGACCGCGGGGACGACGACGCGCAGTTCGTCGTGGACGGCGCCGAGGACCACGAACTGCTCTGGTACGCCACGCAGGAGATCCCGAACCTGCTCGGCTCCACGGACTGATCAGGCGTTCTCCCGGCCGCCGGGCGCGCACCGGTGATTGTCGGTGCCGCCGGGTACGTTTCATGGCATGGGGACGTACGGAAGCGCGCACATTGTGTGGGACTGGAACGGGACGCTGTTCCATGACAATGACGCGATCATCGGGGCGACGAACGCGGCGTTCGCCGAGCTGGGTCTGGAACCGATCACGCTGGAGCAGTACCGGGCGCTGTACTGCGTGCCGGTCCCGAGGTTCTACGAGCGGCTGATGGGCCGGCTGCCTACGGACACCGAGTGGCAGCTGATGGACGAGGTCTTCCACCGGTACTACGCGGAACACCGCATCCGCTGCGGGCTCACCGAGGGCGCGGTGGAGCTGCTCGCGGGATGGCGGTCGGCGGGCCGCAGCCAGTCGCTGCTGAGCATGTACGGGCACGAGGAACTGGTCCCGATGGTCCGGGCGCTGGGGATCGAGGCGCACTTCGTACGGGTGCAGGGGCGCACCGGACCGTCCGGCGGCAGCAAGGCGGAGCACATGGTCCGCCACATACAAACGCTCGGCGGCGTGGATCCGTCGCGTACGGTGGTGATCGGGGACGCCGCGGACGACGCGGTCGCCGCCCGCCACGTCGGGGCGCGGGCCGTGCTGTACACCGGCGGTTCCCACAGCCGCGCCAGCCTCGAGGAGGTCGGCGTGCCGGTGGTCGACACGCTTCAGGAGGCGGTCGCGGAGGCGGAGCGCCTGGCGGCCTGAGGGACCTCGGGGAGTGCCCGAGCGCTTCGCCGGTGCCTCGAAGGGCGGCCAACGGCGGAAGGGTGCGGCGCCCGGCGGGCACCGCACCCGGGTGGTGGGCTCAGGTCACCGGCGCCTTGGCGCGCAGGACGGTCAGGAACTCCCGCATCCAGCCGGAGTGGTCGGGCCAGGCCCGGGACGAGACGAGCGTGCCGTCGACGACCGCCTCGGTGTCCTGGAAGTCGGCCCCGGCCGCCTGCATGTCCAGCTCCAGGGCCGGATAGGCGGTGACGCGCCGTCCGCGCAGGGCGTCCACCGCCGCGGTGAGCAGGGGACCGTGGCAGATCTGGGCGACCGGCTTGTCCGTGTCGAAGAACGACTTGAGGATCTTGCGGAGTTCGGGGTCGTTGCGGAGGTATTCCGGGGCGCGCCCGCCCGGGATCACGACGGCGACGTAGTCCCCAGGGTCGACTTCGGAGAAGGCGAGGTCGGCGGGCCAGCTGTAGCCGGGTTTCTCGGTGTAGGTGTCGAAGCCGGGTTCGAAGTCATGGATGACGAAGCGGAGCTGCTTGCGGGTCGGGGCCGCGATGTGGACCTCGTAGCCCTCCTCCCGCAGGCGCTGGTACGGGTAGAGGACCTCCAGTGATTCCGCCGCGTCGCCTGTGACGATCAGGATCTTCTGCGTCATGGTGGCCGCGCTCCCCTCGATGGTGCGGACGGCTGCGTCGGGTTGCTTCTGGCAACGTGCCTCGGCCGCAGGCGCTTGCCAAGGGGCCGCGCACTGCCCGGCACTGCCTCCTGGCGGCTCACACAGCCGGTAAAGCCATGCTCGCACCGTGCGCCCTGCACGGCATCGCCCTCGGTGCCCCTGTGCAGAACGTCAAAGTTGGGCCCCCTGTTTTGTACACATACGGCTCATGACGTGCCCCCCACGGGGAGCGATAGCCTTGTGGCGTGATCAGCGCGATAGCTCGCGGGGACGTCGTCGTCCCTGCCCTGCGCCCGGGGAGCACGGACCACCTCCGTGACCGGGCGGCGGTCGCTGGTCTTCACAGGCGGGGCCGGTCGGACAGGGCGCCGCAGGCGCCCGCCGGGGCAACCGGGGCGCCGGGGACGCGGAAGGCGCCGAGCGCGTCGATAACAGCGTCACAGTCGCCGGGAGCGCCGGAAATGGCCGATAACCCCCCGCACTTCTCTCCATGCGGCATAGCGTCGAAGCAGACCGGACACCCCGCGTCGCGGCGTTACGTCGGAGAAGAGACCGTACTTCCTTCTACGTCACGCAACGGCGCGCGACAGGAGCCAGAGGACAATGCAGACCAAGCTGGACGAAGCCAAGGCCGAGCTGCTCGAGAGGGCCGCCCGGGTAGCTGAGAACAGTCCGGTGGGGGGGCACCTACCGACCGGGACGACGGACGAGGGCACCCCGGACCGGGAGACCGTGCTCGCGTTCCTCCAGCGCTACTACCTGCACACCGCCCCCGAAGACCTGACCGACCGCGACCCGGTGGACATCTTCGGCGCCGCCTTCTCGCACTACCGGCTGGCCGAGACGCGCCCGCAGGGCACGGCGAACGTGCGCGTGCACACCCCGACCGTCGAGGAGAACGGCTGGACCTGCAGCCACTCCGTCGTCGAGGTCGTCACCGACGACATGCCGTTCCTCGTCGACTCCGTGACGAACGAGCTGTCCCGCCAGGGCCGCGGCATCCATGTCGTGATCCACCCGCAGTTCGTCGTCCGCCGCGACCTGACCGGCCAGCTCCTCGAGGTGCTGCCCGACGCGCCCGGGGCAGAGCTGCCGCACGACGCGCACGTCGAGTCGTGGATCCACGTCGAGATCGATCGCGAGACCGACCGCTCCGACCTCAAGCAGATCACCTCCGACCTGCTGCGCGTCCTGTCCGACGTCCGCGAGGCCGTCGAGGACTGGGAGAAGATGCGGGACTGCGCGCTGCGCATCGCCGAGAGCCTCCAGAAGGAGCCCGTCCCCGACGACCTGCCGCAGGCGCAGATCGAGGAGGCCGGAGAGCTGCTGCGCTGGCTGGCCGCCGACCACTTCACCTTCCTCGGCTTCCGCGAGTACCAGCTGCGCGGGGACGACACCCTGGCCGCCGTCCCCGGCACCGGGCTCGGCATACTGCGATCGGACCCCCACCACGCGGCCGAGGACCAGCACCCGGTCAGCCCGTCCTTCGAGCGGCTGCCCGCCGACGCCCGCGCCAAGGCGCGCGAGCACAAGCTGCTGGTCCTCACCAAGGCCAACAGCCGCGCCACCGTGCACCGGCCCTCGTACCTCGACTACGTCGGCGTGAAGAAGTTCGACGAGAACGGCAACGTCGTCGGCGAGCGCCGCTTCCTCGGCCTGTTCTCCTCCGCCGCCTACACCGAGTCCGTGCTGCGCGTGCCGGTCGTCCGGCGCAAGGTCGACGAGGTCCTCTCGGGCGCCGGGTTCTCGCCCAACAGCCACGACGGCCGCGACCTGCTCCAGATCATGGAGACCTACCCGCGCGACGAGCTGTTCCAGACCCCGGCCGACGAGCTGCGCTCCATCGTCACCTCGGTCCTCTACCTCCAGGAGCGCCGCCGCCTCAGGCTCTACCTGCGCCAGGACGAGTACGGGCGCTACTACTCCGCCCTCGTCTATCTGCCGCGCGACCGCTACACCACGGGCGTCCGGCTGCGGATCATCGACATCCTGAAGGAGGAGCTGGGCGGCACCAGCGTCGACTTCACCGCCTGGAACACCGAGTCGATCCTGTCCCGGTTGCACTTCGTGGTCCGGGTCCCGCAGGGCACCGAGCTGCCGGAGCTGTCCGACGCCGACAAGGAGCGCATCGAGGCCCGGCTGGTGGAGGCCGCCCGCTCCTGGACCGATGCCTTCAGCGAGGCGCTGACCGCCGAGCTCGGCGAGGAGCGCGCCGCGGAGCTCCAGCGCCGCTACACGAACGCCTTCCCCGAGGGCTACAAGGCCGACCACACCCCGCGCGCCGCGGTCGCCGACCTCGTCCACCTCGAACAGCTCACCGACGAGGAGGGCGGCAAGGACTTCGCCCTCAGCCTGTACGAGCCCGTGGGCACCGGCCCCGGCGAGCGCCGCTTCAAGATCTACCGCAAGGGCGGGTCCGTCTCCCTGTCCGCCGTGCTGCCGGTGCTCCAGCGGATCGGTGTCGAGGTCATCGACGAGCGGCCGTACGAGCTGCGCTGCCAGGACCGTACGACCGCGTGGATCTACGACTTCGGTCTCCGGCTGCCCAAGGAGGTGGCCGGCAACGGCGACTACCTGGGCGACGACGGCCGCGAGCGCTTCCAGGACGCGTTCGCCGCGGTGTGGACCGGGCAGGCCGAGAACGACGGGTTCAACGCGCTGGTGCTCAGCGCCGGCCTGACCTGGCGGCAGGCGATGGTGCTGCGCGCCTACGCCAAGTACCTGCGCCAGGCCGGGTCGACCTTCAGCCAGGACTACATGGAGGACACCCTCCGCAACAACGTCCACACCACCCGGCTGCTGGTCTCCTTGTTCGAGGCGCGGATGTCGCCGGAGCGGCAGCGGGCCGGCCTGGAGCTGACCGATGCGCTCCTCGAGGAGCTGGACCTCGCCCTCGACCAGGTCGCCTCGCTCGACGAGGACCGCATCCTGCGCTCCTTCCTCACCGTCATCAAGGCGACGCTGCGCACCAACTTCTTCCAGGAGGCGCACGGCGGCAAGCCGCACGACTACGTCTCCATGAAGTTCGACCCGCAGGCCATCCCGGACCTGCCGGCGCCGCGCCCGGCCTACGAGATCTGGGTGTACTCGCCGCGAGTCGAGGGCGTGCACCTGCGGTTCGGCAAGGTCGCGCGCGGTGGCCTGCGCTGGTCCGACCGGCGCGAGGACTTCCGCACCGAGATCCTCGGCCTGGTCAAGGCGCAGATGGTGAAGAACACCGTCATCGTGCCGGTCGGCGCGAAGGGCGGTTTCGTCGCCAAGCAGCTGCCGGACCCGGCCCAGGACCGTGATGCCTGGCTCGCGGAGGGCATCCGCAGCTACCGCACGTTCATCTCGGCGCTGCTCGACATCACCGACAACATGGTGGCCGGCGAGGTCGTCCCGCCGGTGGACGTCGTGCGCCACGACGGCGACGACACCTACCTGGTGGTCGCGGCCGACAAGGGCACCGCGACGTTCTCGGACATCGCCAACGAGGTCGCCGAGAAGTACGACTTCTGGCTCGGCGACGCCTTCGCCTCCGGCGGCTCGGCGGGCTACGACCACAAGAAGATGGGCATCACCGCCCGCGGCGCCTGGGAGTCCGTCAAGCGGCACTTCCGGGAGCTGGACCTGGACACCCAGTCCGAGGACTTCACGGTCGTCGGCATCGGTGACATGTCCGGGGACGTGTTCGGCAACGGCATGCTGCTCAGCGAGCACATCCGCCTGGTCGCGGCCTTCGACCACCGGCACATCTTCATCGACCCGGACCCGGACGCGGCGACCTCCTACGCCGAGCGCCGCCGCCTGTTCGAGCTGCCGCGCTCGTCCTGGGCGGACTACAACACCGAGCTGCTGTCGGCAGGCGGCGGTGTGTTCCCGCGCACGGCCAAGGCCATCCAGGTCAACGCGCACATCCGCGAGGCGCTGGGCATCGAGGGCAAGGTCACCAAGATGACCCCGGCCGACCTGATGCGGGCGATCCTCAAGGCACCGGTGGACCTGCTGTGGAACGGCGGCATCGGCACCTACGTCAAGGCCTCCACGGAGTCGAACGCGGACGTCGGCGACAAGGCCAACGACGCGATCCGCGTGGACGGCAAGGACCTGCGCGTCAAGGTCGTCGGCGAGGGCGGCAACCTGGGCCTGACCCAGCTCGGCCGGATCGAGTTCGCCCAGCACGGCGGCAAGATCAACACCGACGCGATCGACAACAGCGCGGGCGTGGACACCTCCGACCACGAGGTGAACATCAAGATCCTGCTCAACTCGGTCGTGGCCAACGGCGACCTCACCGTCAAGCAGCGCAACCAGCTGCTCGCCGAGATGACCGACGAGGTCGGCGCCCTGGTGCTGCGCAACAACTACGCACAGAACGTGGCGATCGCCAACGCCCTGTTCCAGTCGAAGGACATGCTGCACGCGCAGCAGCGGTTCATCCGCTACCTGGTGCGTGAGGGCCACCTCGACCGGGCGCTGGAGTTCCTGCCCACCGATCGGCAGATCCGTGAGCGTCTCACTGCCGGAGCGGGCCTGACCGGTCCGGAGACGGCCGTCCTGCTGGCGTACACGAAGATCACGGTGGCCCGGGAGCTGCTGGACACGCCGCTGCCCGACGACCCGTACCTGCGCAGCCTGCTGCATGCGTACTTCCCGACCGCGCTGCGCGAGAAGTTCCCCGAGCAGATCGACAGCCACGCACTGCGCCGCGAGATCGTGACGACCGTCCTGGTCAACGACACGGTCAACACGGGCGGTACGACCTACCTGCACCGTCTGCGCGAGGAGACCGGCGCCTCGCTGGAGGAGATCGTCCGGGCGCAGACCGCGGCCCGCGCGATCTTCCGCTCCGCGCCGGTGTGGGACGCGGTGGAGGCCCTGGACAACAAGGTCGACGCCGCGGTGCAGACCCGTATCCGGCTGCACTCCCGCCGGCTGGTCGAGCGCGGCACGCGCTGGCTGCTCAACAACCGGCCGCAGCCGCTGCAGCTCACCGAGACCGTCGCGTTCTTCGCCGAGCGCGTCGAGCAGGTCTGGAGCGAACTGCCGAAGCTGTTGCGCGGCGCGGACCTGGAGTGGTGGCAGAAGATCTACGACGAGCTGACGGGCGCCGGCGTCCCGGACGAACTCGCCACGCGCGTGGCCGGGTTCTCCTCCGCCTTCCCGGCGCTCGACATCGTCTCGGTGGCCGACCGCATGGGCAAGGACCCCATGGACGTCGCCGAGGTCTACTACGACCTCGCCGACCGCCTCAGGATCACCCAGCTCATGGACCGCATCATCGAACTGCCGCGCGCCGACCGGTGGCAGTCGATGGCCCGCGCCGCGATCCGCGAGGACCTGTACGCGGCCCACGCGGCGCTGACGGCCGAGGTCCTGGCGGCCGGCAACGGCACGTCGACGCCGGAGCAGCGCTTCAAGGCCTGGGAGGAGAAGAACGCGGCGATCCTGTCGCGGGCGCGCACGACGCTCGACGAGATCTCGAACTCGGACTCGTTCGACCTCGCGAACCTGTCGGTGGCGATGCGCACGATGCGGACGCTGCTGAGGACACACAGCTAGGGCCGGTGTGACGATGGGGCCGCCCCTCGGTGAGGGGCGGCCCCATGCGCATATCCCTCGATCATGCCCGGGCTCGCCCGTCGGCTAACCTAGTCTGACGCTTTCTTGCCAAGGCCTGGGGAAGTCCAACCTTTCGTTCTACTCGCCTCTGTTGGACGGGACGTTTGGAGCAGGTTTGGCGTGATCGTCGGACGAGTGGAGGACCCGTACCCGTGTCTGTGAACCTCACCGAGCAGCGGCCCCTGGCCGCTCGCCCGGTTGCCGAGACCGTCTCTCTTGCCCCAGTCCCGGCGCTCGCCCGGGTGCGGCGGCTGGCGGTCGAGGTCATCAAGTTCGGGGTCGTCGGCGGCAGCGGTGTCGCGGTCAACATCCTCGTCTTCAACGCGCTGCTGCAGGGTCTGGCATGGGCTCCGATGACGGCGACCGTGCTCGCCAGCGTCGTCGCCATGGGCACCAACTACCTCGGCTTCCGCTTCTTCGCCTACCGCGACCGGGCCTCGCGCACCCGGCAGCAGATCGTGCTGTTCTTCGTCTTCAGCGGGGTCGGCGTGGTGATGGAGAGCCTGCTGTTCTACGTCGGCTACCACGGCCTCGGCATGAACGGGCCGATCGGCTCCAACGCGGCGAAGACGCTGTCGATCCTGCTCGCGTCGGCGTTCCGCTTCCTGGTGTACCGGACGTGGGTGTTCCAGCACGGAACGAAGCAGGGCGCTGCGGCATGATGAGCGTCACAGTGAAGGGAAGCAGAGGGGTCGGCGGGGCTGGAGGCGGTGCCGGGAAGCGGCCCGGGCGGTCCTGGAGCCCGCTCGCGGCCGTGCGGACGCCGGACGGCAGGGCCGGTGTGGCGCTGTGGGCGGTGGTGGCACTGCTCGTGGTGCTGATGCTGCTGGTCATCGTGCGGCTGCCGTGGGACGGGGACCTCGGCATGCACGCGGCGACCGTGGGACGGCTGCGGCACCGGCTGCTGGACCCCGGCAATCCACTGGTCGACGAGAACACACCGAGCCCGTACTACTCGCCGTGGATGCTCTTCCTCGGTGTTGTGGCCCGGGTGACCGGTCTGTCCGTCTGGGTGGTCCTGCGCATCGGCGCGCTGATCAGCCTGACGCTGCTGGTGACGGGCGTGTGGCGGTACGGCCGCACGCTGAGCGCGCAACGTGTCGCGCCGCCGCTCGCCCTGCTGTGCCTGGTGTTCCTGTGGGGCACCGAGGTGTTCAAGTGGAGCGGCTTCCTGGGGCTGAACTCGCTGGCGCTGACCGTGTCGTACCCGAGCGTGTTCGCACTGGGGCTGGTCTTCCACTTCTGGGCACTGCTGACGCGGACGCTGAAGACCGAGGGCGGCTGGGTGGCGTTCCTCGGCCTTGGCGCGCTGTGGGCGGTGATCCTGCTCAGCCACCAGTTCACCGGGGTGGTGGGGACGCTGGGCGCGCTGGCCGTGGTGGTCGGGGCGCGGGCCGGACTCAGGATCTGGCTGCGCCTTGCCGCCGGGCTGGCGCTGGGCGCCGTGATCCTCGCGCTCTGGCCGTACTACGACTTCTTCGCACTGTTCGGCGCGGGCAGCCTGGAGGAGATCCACCGCTCGCTGTACCAGGATCTGTTCGCGCGGTTCGGCCTGGTGCTGCTCGGAGTGGTGGCGCTGGCTGTGCGGGCGCGGCGGGACCGTCTGGACCCGCTGGTGCTGTTCTTCGTGCTGGGTGTACTGGTGTTCGGCCTGGGCGGCCTGACGGGCCACTACTCCTGGGGACGGACGCTGCCGGCGGTGCTGATCCCGGCGCAGCTGGCGGCCGCCGTCGAGGTGGCCGGGGCGGCGCGGGGCGCGCTGCGGAACGTGGCGGCCGGGGTGCTGGCAGTGGCGCTGCTCGTGGGGGCGTGGACGCAGGTCCAGACGGTCGGGTACGTGACGGGGCGGAGTGCGCTGCCCGAGGTGGTCGCGGAGAAGTACCGGGACCCGTGGGTGGGGTACCACTGGATCACGCCCTGGGTGCGGTACGGGGACGTGGTGATGGCGAAGACGATTCCCTCGCGGCAGATCCCGGCGTACGGGGCGTACACGGTGGCGCCGGGCTACCCGGACTTCTTCCTGCCGGACGAGGGGCGGCGGGACGCGGCGGTACGGACCTACTTCGCGGCCGGGTCGTCGCGGGCCGAGCGGCTGGAGGTGCTGCGGAAGTACGGGGTGCGGTGGGTTGTCCAGCGCCGGTCGGACGGGGGCCTGCCGACGGGGGACGGGGCGCTGCGGAAGGTGGCCTCGGGGCCTGGAGGCCAGGTCCTGTACGAGGTGGTGGAGCGCTAGGGGGCTCACCCCCAGCCTGTCTGAGGGGCCCCTGCCCGAAGAGCTCGGGGGAGATCGAGGACAAGGCCCCGTTCAGGCCGAGGCGGGGTGACGAGGGGGCAGACCCCAGGCCCCCGCTCGATCCCCCCTCCGTTCGGGGTTGTTGTTTCCTCCTGGTTGCCTTCTTCTTCTTCTCCCGC
>NZ_JBVKBA010000054.1:0-27918 GCF_055639175.1 Streptomyces sp. NPDC107546
CTAGTGCTGTGGCCGGAAAGGTTCGCCGGAAAGCTCGCGGCGTCCGGTGCGGTGCATCGCAAGGCGGAGCGTCGCCCGCGTACCGGATGTACTCGGGCGGTGCGACAACGCGGCGAGGTGCCGTGCCGGACGCCGCGAGCCGGTGAACCTTTCCGGCCACAGCACCAGGTTCATGCGGCCAGCCGGTCATGCGCGCACTGACCGCCTACGAAAGCCGGGAGGAACTCATCGACGTACTCGCCCGCACCGGACACCGCCCGCAACGGAGCGCCGTCTGACCCGCCTTCGTGCCGACCCCGTGTCGCGGCGTCCGTCGCCCCGTCGTACCAGGAAGCATGAGCGACGAGAACGAGCAGGTACCCCGCCCCGGTGAGGTGCTCCCGGTGTCAGGGATCTACGAGTGCGACTGCGGGCAGGGCCACGCGTACAGCACCGCCGTCAAAGGGCACCGTTTCCCGCCCCTGCAGGACGGCTGCAGTGGCAGCGGCTGGAAGCTGAAGACGGCTGCGCATCCCAGCGCCTGACCGTTCGGTACGGCGGCCGGCCTTCCTGGGTCACTCGGCTGGCCGACGGTCCGGGCGAAAGGCATGCACGGTGACGTGAACGCTCCGGAACCGATGCTGAGCACTCCGGTGCACGGACCCGAGCTGCGGCCGGGCTGGGCCGCGGAGCCCAAGTGGGACGGTTCTCCGGACTCTCCGGGGTGTCTCATTCGGGTGCCCGACAGAGGGCTTCCTCGACTGTTTGGGTCGTGTATGGGCGGGTTCTCGTTCGGCGATTGGGGCACCCCAGGGCGGGGCCAGGAGCGGGCCTCCGGAGCTCAACCCGTTTACGGGTGTCGAGAACGGGCCGCCGGCTCCGTCCTCGGTATACCGGTGGCCTCAAACGGTCGCGCAACGCAGAGGGAGAACCGTCATGACGCTTCAGCGGATGGACAACGTCGGCATCGTCGTCGAAGACCTGGACGCCGCCGTCGCCTTCTTCACCGAACTGGGCATGGAGGTCGAAGGCAGAGCGCAGATCGAGGGCCTCTTCGCGGACCAGGCCGTCGGACTCGAGGGAGTCCGCAGCGACATCGCGATGATGCGGACTCCGGACGGCCACGGCAAGCTGGAGCTCGCGCAGTACCACACCCCCGCGGCGATCGGCGACGGATCGCACAACCCGCCGCCGAACACGCTGGGCCTGCACCGGGTCATGTTCGCCGTCGACGACATCGACGACACCATCACCCGCCTGCGCCCCCACGGCGCCGAACTAATCGGCGAGGTAGCGCAGTACAAGGACATCTACCGCCTCTGCTACCTCCGCGGCCCCTCAGGCATCATCCTCGCCCTGGCCGAACAGATCAGCTGACGACCCTTCACGACCGACCTGCGACCAATCAGAACAATCCGCTGGACGGACGAGGAGGACAAGCGATGAACGCCCATCTCGTCCATCTCCAAAGCAAACGGAGATGTCAGCACTTCGACCACGCCGGCACGTCGTGGTGACCTGGGCGAATCCCAGTAGGCTGTGAGGGCTCGCGCAAGTCTGTCGCGACAGGTAGGCGCAACACTTGCCGCCCCAGGACACCACCCGGCCTCCCACGAATTGCAGCAGCCGGTCGGCTTCCTGTTCCAGGGCTGCCCGATCGGTTGCGCAGAGCGGTCGGAACGGGGTGAGCCGCAGCGTCCCGGCGTCGATGGACCATGTTCCGTGCACCCGGCCGTCCACCAGGAAGGTGGGCCGTACCCTTGCCTGGCCGGGCATCACCCGCTTCCGGTCCTCGTCGCTGATGACCCGAGTCCGGTCGGCGTGACCGAGCAGGACGTTGTCGAAGGCGGGCAGCAGTCGCACTGGAGCGAGCGTCTCGGGGTCGGGCAGCTCAGCGTCGGCCAGATCGATCAGATCCCTGCCGTCCGGACCGGAGTAGCGGCGCAGTTCGGCGGAGATCTCTGCGACGACCTCGCCCAGGCGGGTCAGTCAGCACCAGGCCTGGACGTCCTTCACTCCGGCCGGGCCGAAGGCGGCCAGATAGCGGCGGATCAGCTCTTTGGCCGAATCCTTGTCGGCAGTCGCCGTCGCTGCCGTCGCCATCGGCTGTCCCAGCCAGACCTCGGCGGGCGTCACCGAGACCGCCGACCGGGTGCCCCAGGAGCCCCATGTGCCGGTGGCCACGCCCTGGACGAGGGGGGTGCGCAATTCCACCTGCCCGGCCAGAATCCGGCCGTCGCGGCCAGGATGGCGTTCGGCCAGCCGCCGGGCCGACTCCCTGCGCGATAGCGTCCCTCCCGCGAGCAGGCCGAGCCCCTCGGCCACCGAGGACGCCGCGTCCAATCCTGCGCTGTTCCGGGCGAAGTGGGTGGTCACGACAGCCGCACCGAGACATTGCCCTGGCAGGAACCCTGCAGCAGGGAGAGGAACGCCTGCGGCACGTCCTCGATCCCACCCTCGACCACCGTCTGCGGGTAGACGAAGCGGCCCTCGCCCAGCCAGCTGCTGAAGTTCTCACGTCAGGCCGCGATCTGATCAGGCGTGTGGTGGCAGGAGAACGGCAGCAGCTCGACGCCCCTGGCCTCGGCCGCCGCGCGATCCGGCTGCGGAAAGCGCTGCGCCGTGTCACCGAGCTGGCTGGACAGCGAGCCGCACAGGGCGAAGCGCGCCCCGGGCCGGGCCGCCTGCAGCGCGCCCTGGTACTGCTCGCCGCCCACGACGTCGAAGAAGACCGAGATGCCCTCGGGCGCGAGCTCCCGCAGCCGGTCGGCTGCAGAGCCGTCGTGGTAGTCGAAGGCTGCGCCGTAGCCGAGTTCGTTCACCAAGTAGTCGACCTTCGCCAAGCTGCCGGCGCTGCCGATCACCCGAGCCGCACCAAGGCACTTGGCGATCTGCCCGGCCAGCGAGCCAACCCCGCCCGCCGCGCCGGAGACGAAGACCACGTCGCCTTCGCCGACGGCCGCTACCTCGGCCATCCCGTAGTAGGCGGTCGGTCCCTGGCCGAGGTAGTAGCCCGGGTCGGCGAAGAGCACACGATTGAGCTTGACGTACGAGCCGGCCGGGCCGGCCGAGTACTCGCTCCAGCCGGTCACCGACCGGACCAGGTCGCCGACCTCGAATTCGGGGCTGTCGGATCGGACCACGGTGCCGATGGCGGCCACCCCTACCCGCTGCCCCGGCCGCCAGGCCGGGACCGGGATGGTGCAGTCGGCCCGCATCAGCTCCAGGTAGGTCCCCGCGAGCCGGATCTGGTCGGTGCGTACCAGGACCTCGCCGTCCACCACACTCTTGGCGACGGTAGTGGGGCGCCCGCTTCATCCGGGCCAACCGCGCACCCGCATGACTTCCTCGCCGTGACACCGCGTCGACGTCGACGCCCTCTGACCCACCACGACGCGTGTCGCGTCGGCTGCGGCCATGCCTCAGCCCAGGGGTCGTGCCGTGTCGCCGGATGCGTGCAAACGCGTCACGATGTTAGCCGGGCGCGCCACTGTGCGCCGGGCCCACTCGTCGTTCGACCGACCACGGGTCTTCCCAAGGACACAGGCACCAGGTGTCGGCGTACCGGCTCTGGGGCGTCAACCGCCGCCGCAAAGGCACCAGTGTGGGCGGAGAGGTTGTCCAGGATGATGTGGATCGGGGCGCCGTCGGGTCGGGCGGCGCGGATCGACTTCAGCGCGGCCAGGCTGTTGGCCACCGCTGGACCAGACGTCCGCTGGACGCCGCAGCCTGAAGATCACTTTCGGCCTGCCTGGCGTCCATCCCAGGATGGTGGGTTCCGATTCTCGGCATACTCCCTGCTGTCGACTAAAGGATGTGACGATGATTCTGGTGACTGGCGCGAGTGGGAACGTCGGAGCGGCTCTCCTCACTCGTCTTCGTGCCGACGGCGTGGCCGCGCGCGCGGCTTACCGTGATCCGCGTACCACGGCTCAGGTGATCAAGTCAGGTGGTCAGGCAGTGACGCTCGATCTGGCCATGCCGGACACGATCGGTCCTGCACTCAAGGGCATTGAGACCGTATTCCTTCTCGGCGCGACGAGCCCCGCCCAAACGACCCACGAACTCAACATGCTGGAAGCCGCCCGTGCTGTGGGTGTCCGGGTGGTCAAGCTGTCGGTCTGGCGGGCCGACGAAGGGCTCTCACCGATCGCCCGGCTACATCAGCCCGTCGAACGGTCGCTCGTTACGTCCGGTTTGCCTTGGACGATCCTGCGACCCAACTTCTATCTGCAGAACTTCCTGCGCCAGCCGTCCATCCGCGAATCCGGGGAGTTCAGCCTCCCATTGATCACCGCACCCATAAGCTTCATCGACATCGGCGACGTCGCCCGTGTCGCAGCGAGGGTGCTCACCACTGATGGCCATGACGGCTGCCTCTATGACCTCACCGGGCCGAAGGCACTGACCTACGCTGAAGCCGCCGAAGAGTTTTCCGACGTCCTTGGCAAGCCGGTGCGCTACGTGGGCCTGACAGACGACGAAGCGCGCGCGGCCATGCTGAGTCGCGGGATGCCGGAGTTCCACGTCGATGCCCTGATAGGGGTTGCCCGCGCTTACCGCGACGGTGGTGCAGAGACGGTCACTTCAACCGTGGCCGACCTCACGGGTCGTGGAGCGCTCGGTTTTGCTGACTTTGTGCGCCGGAACCGCAACTTCTTCGATTGACCCTGGTCCCCATCGGTCTGCACCCGGTGTGAGATCGCTGAAGGCCGGTTCGCTCCTGCCGAATGCCAGCAGCACCCTCACCCGCCGGGACTGCAGACCTCTCTGATCGGTCAGCCTCCCGACCTGACCAGACCTGCAATCACAACCACGCGGCACCGCTTGCACCTCGATGAACTCTCGCCACTGCGTGATGCCTTCCGCAGTGGCGGACGAACCGCGGTGCTCACGGATCCAGGACTCATCGATCCCTGCGTCTGCGTTGAGGTAGTTCTGCAGCCAGTTCCGCAGGTGCAAGGGCCCCAACGTCGCGGCGTCGTCAGGATGAGCGGCAGTGATCACATAGGTCATGCCAGACCATACTGGTATCCCGGCCAAGTCACCATGCAACTGCCCCGAGGAGTTTCACCCGGCTTTGGTGGGCTCTTCCGCTCGGGCTCGGGGGGCGCGAGGCGGTAGGAGTCGGTGCCGGTCTCGATGACGGTGCCGTTGAAGGTCAGGCGGTCGACGATGGCCGCGCAGAGACGGGGGTCGGTGAAGGACTTCGTCCAGCCTCCGAAGGACTCGTTGGAGGCGATGGCGACGCTGTGGGCGGCGAGGGTCACGGGCGTTGCGGCGGAGGCCGGCCGCGATGTTCTTCACTCCGGCCATGCGGAGGGCTCCGATGGCGAGGTTGCGCCAAGTGGCCATGACGCGGGGCGCGTTGACGGTCCTCAGCTGGGAGGCGTCCTCGGCAAAGGTGGTGTCGCGGACATGGTGCAGGGCCTCGATCTTCCAGTGGTTGCGGACGAGTTCGGCGAGCTGGGCCGCGGTGGCCCGCTCGGCGGTCAGGCTGGTGACGGCGTAGATCGTCTTGGCGGTGGTCTTGCCGGTCTTGCGGTCGGTGCGTCGGCGCTTGATCTGGTCGGCCTGGCGGGCTCCGGGGAAGAGGAGGCTGTTCACGGTGGCCGCCTTGATCCGTCGGCAGGCACGGTCTTCCACTTGGATCACGAGGCGTAGAGAACTCCATGATCTTGGGAGCCCATGCCTGTCAATTACCCGGATGACCGCCAAGCCGGCGGATCGTCACGAACCGGACGCCCGTGCAGCAACGCTGAAGCCTGCCGTGAGCCCCGCTAGTGCAATCGCCTGAGCCACAACCCGGCAAGGCCGTAGGCGACAGCCGAGACAGCAAGTCCCGCGAGGACCGTAGAGGTGTACGCCCAGTCGGGCAGCGTCTGACTGAAGAACCCGAACGTGACGTCGCGAGTTATGAGGAATGCGGCGACGGCGGCGAACGTCGCACCCGCTGACTGCTGGGTCCACCGTCCCGGCTTCGACGCGACCCGGTCATCCGGGCGAGGGGCAAGAGGTTCTGTCACTCGTCACTTGTACCGGTCCCGATGCGACTGATCAATGGCAGCCGGTCCAAGCCCGCACGCGGCAGGGCTTCGGCGTCGTCGCACGATCACGAACCGGACATCCTGCGACTGCGCCGAAGCCTTGCCTGGTCACCGGGTTGCCTATAGGCAACCCCTATAGCACCTGCTCATTTTTCGTCTTTGCCTCTCGATTCATCTCGGACCTACGGTGAAACAGCTCGACGAGGCGAGATGCGCACCGCGGTTCTCCGGAATTAGCGTCCCTGTGCGCGTTGCCCTTTTTCCAGCCGAGCGGACCGATATGCAAGCGAAAGGGCAGGCGACATGACCTCAACCAAGAATGATTCAGAGATGCGAGAACTCGCGGGAAAGCGAGCCGTGGTTACGGGCGGGTCGCGCGGAATCGGCGCGGCCATCGTGCGCCAGCTCCTGGACGCGGGCGCCGAGGTACTCACGACCGCCAGGTCGAAGACGAGCACGGTGCCGGAGGGCGCCGCCTTCGTGGAGGCCGATGTGCGGACACGGGCCGGAGCGGAGGCAGTCGCCGGAGCCGCGCAGGAGGCGCTCGGCGGGGTGGACATCCTGGTCAACAACGCGGGTGGAGCGCGACCGTTCCGGAACGCATGGGCCATCCCCGACGAGGAATGGCAGGACCAGCTGGACCTGAACTACCTGGCGTCGGTGCGGCTGGATTCGCTGCTGACTCCGGGGATGCGTGAACGGCGTTCGGGCGCGGTCGTGCACGTCTCCACGGCCGCCGTCCCCACCTCGGCACCGCCGTTCCTGCACTACACGGCGGCGAAGGCGGCACTGCAGAACTACAGCCGGGGATTGGCCCTGGAACTGGCCCCGTTCGGAGTCCGGGTCAACGCGGTGTCTCCCGGCAGGACCGCCACCCCCGGCGGCGAGGCGACGCGGGAGCAGTGGGCGAGCCTGAACCAGGGGCCGGGCCAGGGCACCACCGCCCCTCCGCTGGGACGCGACGGCCGGCCCGACGACATCGCCAACGCGGTGCTGTTCCTCGTATCGGACCGGGCGAGCTGGCTGACCGGGAGGAACCTCACCGTGGACGGCGGTGAATTCCCCGTGGGTTGACACCGACGAAGTGAAAGGAGGGCCTGAACGAAGAAATGAGGATCCCAGAAATGGACGGAAAGTACAGCGACAAGAACGTAGTGATCACGGGCGGCAGCAGCGGCCTGGGTTTCGCGACGGCGAAGCTGCTGGTGGACGCCGGAGCACGCGTGGTGATCACCGGCCGTTCTCAGACCACACTCGACGCCGCAACGGAGCGCCTCGGCAAGAACGCGCTGGCCGTCCGGAGCGACGTGGCCTCACTACCCGACCTGGACGCTCTGGCTGCCCAGGTACGAAACAGACTCGGCACAGTGGAGGCCCTGTTCGTCAACGCCGGCATCACCAGCGCCATGCCTTTCGCCTCGACAACCGAGGAGATGTACGACGAATCGTTCGCGATCAACGTCAAGGGCGCCTTCTTCACCGTACAGAAGCTCGCCCCGCTGCTGAGCACGGGCGCCGGCGTCGTCCTCACCACCTCGGTCGCGAACGTCATGGGCATGCTTCAGACCAGCGTCTACGCGGCCGGGAAGGCAGCGCTGCGCTCGATGGCCCGCAGCTTCTCCCGCGAGCTTCTTCCACGCGGAATCCGCGTCAACGCGATCAGCCCCGGCCCCGTCGACACGGGAATCCTGGAGAAAACGATGACCAAAGAGGCCGCCGATCAGTTCAAGGCGGAACGGGTCGCGGAGAACCCCATGCAGCGTCTCGGAACTCCGGAAGAAGTCGCCAGAGCGGTGGCATTCCTGGCCTTCGACGCCACTTACACCACGGGCACCGAGTTCGTGGTGGACGGAGGCATCACCCAGTTGTGAGTAGGCCCTGACCCGTTACGGGAGAAGCCGGTGTAGTACCAGGTCTCTTGACGCAGAAATTCGAGCAGGGCCATTTCCGCCGGGCCCGCGCCGGGCCGGACCGCGGCGACGGTGGGCATGGAAACGGCGGGAAAGACGGGACGTGTGAGGTGCTCGAACCCGGGAAGCACCGCGGAGGTCGGAACGAGAGTCACCCCCAGCCCATGGGCGGCCCAGCGCACCGCCGTCGCCGTCTGGGAGACGCGGGCGACCGTGGTCGGGGCCAGCCCGTTGTCCCGCAGCACGTCCCGCAGCACGCCGTCGAGCGCGCTGCCGTGGTCGAACCTGATCCACGGCTCCCGCGCCACTTCGCGCAGCTCGACCCGGTCCGCGGCGAGCTGCGCGTGCTCGGGACTCAGCACCACGACGAACTCCTCATCGCCGAGGTGGTGGCCCTCGTACAGGTCTTCCTTGCACGGCCCGCCTATCAGGCCAAGGTCCACCACGCCCCGGCGCGCCAACCGCTCCAGCTCGGCGGGGTTCGCCTCCTCGAATACGGTGATCTCCAGCCGCGGGAACCGGCGGCGCAACGCGCTCAGCGCGCCGGGCAGCTGCCGCGTGCCCAGTCCCATCTGCGCCGCGACCACCAGCTCGCCCTCGATCTCATCGGCACCGGCCCGCGCCGTCGCCTTCGCCCGCCGCGCCGCTCTCACCGCGACCTCCGCGTCCCGCAGGAACGCCCGACCGACCGCGGTGGGCACCAGCCCGGCTGGCGTGCGGGCGAACAGCGCCACGCCGAGTTCCCGCTCCAAGCCGCGAATCTGCTGCGACACCGACGGCTGAGCGACATGCAACAACTCTGCCGCCGCCGTCACCGAGCCCGCCTCGGCCACAGCCAGGGCATACTCGAACTGACGAAGAGTCACCGCCTCATGTCCCCTCCCTGCGCTGGGCCACAGCCCACCGCGTTGTACATCGAGTCCTGCACACGGCGCCGGAGGAGACCGACCCAAACCGTGATCGCCGGCCGACGGCCTGCAGCCCAGTCCCGTCCGAGCCCCCGGGACATGCCACAAAGTCCGGAACGACGGACGCTGTCCACCGCAGAACAAGGCAACGCGACTGCGGCCGGGCCGTATTCCCGCTCCTGCGCCCGCAAGGAAGCGGCCTCAGGTGCCTGGTGCTTGAGCCGGAACCATTCATGTGACAGACGTGGTAGCTCGCATACACGGCGAGCTGGTCGTTAGGGGACACCGCGGGCAAAGCACAGGCCGAACAAGCAGTCGCCCGCTGACCTTCCGCCGATGCGTCGCGTGTCGCGCACGATATCGCCCAGCAAGCAGCCCGATATGTACTCGGTGCACGCAGGTGGCCTGGCGGTCGTGTGGTGGGTCCACGGGGTGCTCCACGTGGACCGCCCCGATCGCGGAGCGGCACGGTCGGCCCATGGGTGGTCAGCCCGTGACCAGCGTCCAGTGCATGTCATGCAGGGTCTGCCCGATCGGCACGTAATACACGCCGGCCACGCACCACGGCGTCCTGCGGTGACCATCGAGCACGGTGTCCCGGTTGTATGCGGGCGGGCAGGTGACCGTCCGATCGAGAGCTGTGATCATTCCACGCGCCTCATCGGCTGTGTGGTTGCGGACGCTCGCGAAGACCGGTCCGCCGCTGTCGCCGTTGATCGCCGCGACACCGCCCGGAGTCGCAGAGGTGGCGTAGGCGAGGTCGACATCGGGGCGGTAGACGTGGTTCGGTCCGGTGACGCCGATGTCGGTCTGAGCGATCCGCACACCGCAGTGCACGCCGCCGTTGGCGCCGTCGGTGCACACGTAGTCGCCGACGTTGTTGTGGCCCCAGCCGACGACGGGTTTGGCGTAACCGTCGGTGCGGCTTGCAGGACCGTCATAGAGCCAGCCGCGGGCCCGCTGCGACGCCGGCTCGATGCCCACCACGTCGTCCTGCGCGGAACGCTGGGAGGCGTCGGTGGTGCCGACCAGGTCGCCGCCCCACCAGGTGGTCCACCGGCCGCCCGCGGCCGAGCCACAGTGGTAAGCGGACATCAGCATGTACCGACCCGCGGCGTTCCTCACGCTGAAGGAGCCGGAGCAGATGCCGCCGGTGGGGTTGCTCAGCGCCGAGGCTCCGGTCCAGGGTGAGCGGTCGTGCTGCCGGGAGGCCAGGTCCATGCTCTGCAGCCGATGTATCGCGACGGTGTGCACCCCCGCCAGCCGGTCGGCGGTCGCCGCGACCCTCCGCGAAACGTTTCCCTCCGTGACCGCCATGGGGCTGTTCGCCCGACCGGCTGTGCTGTCATAGCCGACCTCCAGACCGCTGCCGTCCACCGCAGGCGCGATGCTGGTGATGTGGACGGGGGCCGCGACCCCCGCGACCCGCAGGTTCATCGAGGAACGGCCGCGCAGCAACTTCGTGCGGGACTCGTGGAGTTCGGCCTTGGAGTAGCGGGCAGGGATGACCTCGGCGGTCACCCCGGAGGGCAGCTGGGCGAGGATGCGCCTGACCCGCTGGGGCGGGGTGCCCTTCCAGTACAGGCGCAGGTGGTTGTGGTCGGGGTCGACCTCGATGTCGGCGAAGCCGGGTATTCGCGCCCGGTCGGACTCGGAGAACCCTTGAGTGATCCGATCGGCGACGGCATCGAGTACCTGCTGGCGGTCCTCGATCCGCGCGGCTGTCCGTGCGGCTGTCCGTGCGGCTGGAGCAGGGGAGGCGCCTGCCAGAGCCGGTACGACGAACGGCGCGGCGGCTGCGAGGGCCGCTGCGGGCACAAGGAGTGCCATCCATCTGTGGCGCGCAGCGTGCTTCATGTACCGGTGTCTCTCTACTCAAACCCAGCGTGACGCCAACATGCTCTTACGCTGCAGGTGCGACAGGCAAAGCGGAAGTGAGCACTCCTGCGCCCGAACCCAGGATGCGGCCCTCCTGGTCAGCCACCGTGGCTCGCCGACGTGCGACCCCACTGGCCGCAACGGTGATGGCACCTGGCGGGCGAGTGCGGACACATCAACTCCGCCAGCGGCCTGGGCTCGTGGCAGTACGGCCGTGAACTCCTGGACTCGCTGACCCAGCAGTGATCAACCACCGCGGGGGACGCATTGCCACCGGGTACCGCGCAGCGGTTCCCCTTCGAGCAATCGGACTGGCCATGACGGCGGCCGCAGACAAGCTCGCCCAAGAGGAGCTCAGCGACGTCGGTATCCTGCAGCTGGCCGCTGTGCTAGCTCCCGTCGTGCTGGTCGCTGCCGACGCCGACCTGCTCCGCCATGCCGCCACCGGGCGGACTGCAGGCGTTGCGGGCCACGCTGTTGGGTCGGCTGCTGCAGCGCTTCCGGCCTTCCAGCAGGCAGCCCCGGGCAGATGGCAGGTCGGCAGGTCGGCAGGTCGGCAGGTCGGCAGGTCGGCAGGTCGGCAGGTCGGCAGGACCAACGTGCAGATGGCCACACGGCGTTCGGGACAGCCGTCACGCACACGGTGCGGAACGCCCGTCCCCGACAGGCATCCGCTGGGGCGGCCGCCTTCTCAACTCCGCGGTCTGACCGTCCGCCCCCATGATCGCCAGTGACCCGGCACGGGCGGCCTCGCCGCAGGAACCTGCCCCATCAGGGCCTTTCGGGCTTGCGGGCCAGGAGGCAGGCGTGCGGTCTGTTCACCCGTCCGCCGGGCTCCTGTTCCAGTCGCGCGGTGACGACGAGTCCGGCCTGGCCCAGCAGGCCGACCATGTGGCCCAGGGGCAGGAGGTGCGACTCATAGGACACTGGACGGCCATAGCCGTGGGTTGGCTGCAGCCGTTCATTGCCGATGTAGTCTCCCCAGAGCAGGAAGCCGCCGGGCGCGAGCGTGCGGTGGAATTCAGCGAACACCGCCGGCAGCCACTGCGGGGGCGTGTGGTGGGTGGAATACCAGGCCAGGATGCCGCCGAGTTCGTCGTCTCCCGTCTCCAGGGCCGTCATCGAGCCCTCGGTGAACCGCAGGTCCGGATAGGCGTGGCGGGCCAGCTCGATCATCTTCGGTGACAGATCGACGCCGAAGGCGGACACCCCCAGCCCGGCCAGGTGCGCCGTTATGCGGCCGGGGCCGCACCCCAAGTCTGCGACTGGTCCCAGACCGGCCGTCCGCACGAGTTCAGCAAACCCCGCCAGCATCGCGCGGGACAACGGGTCCATCTCGGCTGGAGGCGGGACGCGTTCGACGTACTCGGCGGCGACCGTGTCGTACGACTCCCGGACAGCGGTCAGAAAGGAGGGCTCGGCCATGCGGGCAACCCTAGACCAGGGAACAGTTCCCGCCACGGCACGCCGTTGAGGCTCTGTGCCTGGCGGTGCGGTCGTCCGACGCCGGCATCTCCTTGCGTGGGGCGGCGAGTACGTCGGGATGGGGGGTGTTGGCGTTGCGCCGGCACCGGTCGCGGTGCAGGGCCCTGGTCTGGGCGGGGTGGCTGCGAGGGCCGCCGTACCGGGGCTCCCGCTCCGGCCGATCGGCCGTGTTTCCGAACCGGTGGGCGAGACAGTCACACTCGCGGGTGGCCTGGCCGGGCTGCTCGACCACCACCACGCAACACTTCGGCACCAGGGCCTCTTGCCACTCTCTGGACTCGACGACCGCGAGCTACCGAGAGGTGTCTTCCTTCATGCACCCGCACAGCCCAACTCATCTGACCCAGGGCTCGGTCCGAGCCCGACCCATCGCACGGGCGGATGGAGAACAGCCAGTCAGGCCAGTCAGGCGCTGTCATGCCCGTCGGCGAGGACAGTGGCCCCGGTCCGTGCGTGCCGCCTGCGTCGGATGCGGTGCTCGTGGAACGTGTCCCAGTCGCAGCGGAGCTGGAAAACCTTGTGGGCGGGGACCTCAGAGATGTCCGTGGTGGCCGTGAAGTCCGGTCCTTCCAGAAGGAGAAGGACCGCTTGGCGGGCATCGTGCGAATGGCCGTCGATCACCCCTGCCAGGCGGTCGAGACTCGTGGTGATCTCCTGGTGTCGCAGGCCCGTTGGTTCGAACAAGGCGATGATCCGGGACGAGTCGCCCCCATAGGCATGGTGGCGGCGCAGCGCTTGCTGCGCGCTCAACTCCTCGTCGTCCAGGGGAAAGACCTCGTGACGGCCTGGCAGCGGAAACGTGGGGTACAGCCGCATCTGACCGTCCGTGTCGGGGATTTCGTGAACGAGTCCGGCAGCGATCATGAGGGCCAGCATGTCGTCGAGTGTGGACAACGGCGGCAACCCGTAGTGAGCCGCATAGCGGGCCGAAGCGGCCTGAGCCGCCCGCAGATCCGCCAAGTCCTTCCCATCACGCTCGTCTCCGTCCTCCCAGCAGGAGGCCTGCCAGTCGCCGGAGGGGTTGACGCTGTTGCGTACGAATGGGCGCAGTTCCCCCCTCGTCAAGGGCCTCCCCCTTCCGGTGAGGGCCGCCAGCAGCAGCCCCAGCATGGGCGGAGGCATGCGAAGCCAGCCGCCGCCGATCACACTGTGGAAGTGCTGCTCTCGGTGGTCCTGCGACCAGTCGGTCAATGGCTGCGTCGTCATGCTGGCTTCCCTCCGCGGCATCTCTGTCGGTGGGTGGTTCGGATCTCGGCGGTGCCGATGGCGTGAACGCTCGCCATGCCACCGTCCCGAGGGCGGCCGAGGCGGGTGGAGTGGAGCGGGGACAGCCACGGCCGGACAACGCAGGCGGAATGCCCGGGGTCACCGCTTGTGCCGCCAACCGGGTGCTCGGACCGCCACCGCACGCACAGGCAGCGCCGCCCTCGTAGCGAGTGCTGGAACCAGCTGCGTCATCTGACAGGAGCACCTCGTGGATACCGAGCAATGTGGACTGCTGCCCCCCGGTTCAGGAACTTCAGCATGAAGCGGACCGGCACCTTGACGCCCAGTTCCGCAGCCAACTCCCGGACGGCGCCTGTTCACAGGACTCACCCACCACAACCGCCCACCCATGGCCTCGTAGTGTCCCGGAAACCGGGATGCCTCCTCAGATCAGCGGTGGACGAGCATCCGCCGCTCTTGATCACGGCACATCGTCATCTCATGCGCCAGGCCATTCGTCGCCTCGTACTCTGGCGTGGAGGTGTTCATCGTGCCACCCGTCCGCGTGCAGCAGGGCGCTTCGCATAGTGCCTTCCAGAGCGAATCCGGCCCTCGTCGCAACCCGACAGGATGACGGGTTGGCCACGGAATGGGTCAGGCGGAGCCGGTGCAGGCCGAGGTCGTCTATCGCCCACCGGCTGAGGCGAACGGTGGCGTCGACCATGACGCCACCCCCGCGTCCCGCCGGGAGCAGCCAGTAAACGATCTCGGCACTCCCGCCCTTCAGATCGATGTCACCCCAGCCGATCAAGCCCACTGGCCGCTCCCCGAGCCGCGCGATGGCCCAGATCGCCGATTGCTCGGACTTCCAGCGCTCATGCCAGCGGGCGATCCTCTGCTGTGCATCCTCCAGCGATACGTCACGCCCTGGACGGTTCCACTGCTGGATATCCGCGTCCTCGCAGGCGTCCACCAGAGACCGGGCATCGTCTTGCCGCCACGGACGGAGTTCCACGTTCCTTGTCAGTCGGAACACTGGTTGTTCGCGTTGGCCCATCCGACCTGCAGGGACGACGGCAGGTGTCGAAGAGATCATCGCTTCATCATGTCATCTGGGCATCAGGTGTATTGATCATGAACGTTGTTGACGCCGACCCGGCTCGATCATGGCGGAGGCCTCCGGTGTGGCGGAGCTGGTCGGTCAGCCCGGCTCCCCCGTCATCCCGGCAAAGGCGCATCCTCTTGTGCGCTGCGGTACGGGATATGCCCATCCCGGCGGCGACTCGGTGCCGGGCCCGTTCCCAACGAGTTCCGGCAAACCTGCGCAGGTCAGAGCCTCATCTCTCAGCTGCTCAGGCGCCGCTGGGCGACGAGGGCAGCGATGTCGTCGTCGAGCTCGCCGCCGCTGTAGGCGATCAGGTCCCGGTGGAGGTGGTCGAGGAGCTGGTGGGGGGCCTCGCCGCTCCATGAGCGGATGCGTGCGGCGAGGGGGTAGAAGGCGCCGGAGCGGTCGCGGGTCTCCGTGACCCCGTCGGTGTACAGCAGGATCTGGTCTCCGGGGTGGAAGGGGGCGAGGTCGACGTGGTACCCGTCGCTCGCCAGCATGCCCAGGTTGAGCGGCGGCGAGGGATCGGCGGGCTGCAGCTCCCGGACCTCGCCGCGGTGCAGCAGTAGCGGGGGCGGGTGGCCGCAGGTGACGGTCTTGACGACGGGTTCGTCGTCCGGGATCTCGGCGAGGAGGACTGTGATGAATCGTTCAGCGATCTCCGAACCCGGGACCCCCGGGTACTGGCAGGCATGACGGCTCATGCTCGTCTCCAGGCGGCGCGCGAGGTGGGGCAGGTCGGGCGCGTCGTGGGCGGCTTCGCGGAACGCGCTGAGCAGCATCGCGGCCGTCTGGATCGCGAGCAGGCCCTTGCCGCGTACGTCGCCGATGAGCAGCCTCACGCCGTGCGGGGTGTGCAGCGCCTCGTAAAGGTCGCCGCCGATCCGGGCTTCCGCCGCAGCGGCCAGGTACAGGCTCTCGAGCGTGACCGGCCCGAGGTGTCGCGGCACGGGATGCAGCACTGCCAGCTGGGCGGTCTCGGCCACTGAGCGGACCTGAACCAGCTGATGGGCGCGTCGGCCGAGCAGGCGGTTGAAGAAGACGGCGAACACCGCGATCGCCGCGAGGGTGGCCAGCTCAGAGTAGGCGGTCGCATCCCGCAGCGAATCGAAGTCCACCATCAGGCCGACAAAGATCGCGCACGCGCCCACCCCGATGAGCACGGTCCCCCACAGGGGCAGCAGCGCGGCGGCGGAAACCATGGCCGTGGCGAGGAAGGCGTCCGGCCTGACATCGCGGGGTGTGAACAGGCCGATGAACAGGCCGAGGAACAGCAGGAGAGCAGGCAGCACGGCCAGCAACCTGCCCCGCACACCAGCGCTGTGCGTGACTCCGCGTTCCTCAGCAGACCTCGCCACCGTGCCGCTCCCCAAGGTCGCACAGGTCGAGCGGCAGCCCAGGTACGGGAGCCCGGCCACCGATTTGGGTAATTTTATCGCCGTTCTTGCCGGTGGCGTGTCGCCGCCGAGCCGGTTGCGGCGCCAGACCGCCAGCGCGGCTGCGCTCGGTGTCGGTCCGCGAGTTGGACGACTCGCGGCGCCGGCCTCAAATGGCTCGTTGAACGCCTTGGTCTCGGGGAGGCAGTCCTCGTCTGTGATCGTCATGCCGTCGACGGTCGCAACTGTCCGCGACAACACCCTGTCACCTTCTTTCCGTCCACCACGGGAAGTCCGATGGCAGAGCCGGTCGTGCGCAGGCCGGCCGAACAGGAGGGGCAGACGCTGAAGCGGATCTCGCGACGGGGCAGAGCAACACGTGCGGTTCCGCACGGCGATGCTGCAGCTGCGGCCCACCATCGCCCACCCCCTCCCCTTGGGGCGTGCACCGGCGCCGCTTCTGGTGGCGCGATGAGCGGCAGTGGTGAAGCATCGGTGGTGGACGGGAGGGATACCGGCAGCACACGACGTCGTCCGCGATTTCGGCCGAGCGCTCGAAGAGCCCTGACCGCGCATCGATCCGTCGAGCAGGGGCCCAGCACCCGGGCGGGCCAGGCCGTCACCCGGCTCGACCGAGGGACCTGGAGCCCGCGGAAGACGCCTCGGGCACTGTGTGGAGAGGAGAGCGGACCGGCATGTGCCGCCTCTTCGGGCTGACCGGTGCACCCCGGCGTACCCACGCGACGTTCTGGCTGCTGGACGCGCCGGACAGCCTCAGCGACCAGAGTCATCACGACCCCGATGGCACCGGACTGGGCTACTTCCGGCCCGACGGCAGCCCGCAGGTCCACAAGGCACCGATCGCCGCCTACGCGGACCGGGCCTTCGCGGAGGAGGCCCGGCGGGTCGAATCGGTGACCTTCCTCGCCCACGTGCGCTTCGCCTCCACCGGCGATCTGGAGCTCCGCAACACCCATCCCTTCGAACAGGAAGGACGGCTGTTCGCGCACAACGGAGTCATCGAGGGTCTCGACATGCTCGACAACCACCTCGGAAGCGACCGCGCGCTGGTCCAGGGGGACACCGACTCGGAGCGGTTCTTCGCCCTCATCACTCGGGAGATCGAACACCACGGCGGTGACATCTGCGCCGGCATCCAGCACGCCGCACAATGGGTGGCCCAGAACCTGCCCGTCTTCGCCCTCAACGTCGTCCTCACCACCGCCGATGAGCTGTGGGCACTGCGCTACCCCGAGACGCACAAGCTGTACGTACTCCAGCGGCCCGTAGGCGGGCACTACGGCACCCGGCACCTCGACCACAGCGGCAGTCATGGGCACATGCGCGTCCACTCGGCCGATCTGGCCCACCACGCCTCCGTCGTCATCGCCAGCGAGCGCATGGACGACAACCCCCACTGGCGCCTGATGGAACCGGGCGAGCTGCTCCATGTCGACCGGCGCCGGCACACCACCAGCCACGTCATTCTCCCGCAGCCCCCCGCCCACCGCCTCAGCCTCGACGACCTCCGCCCCGACGCCGCAGCCTCACAAAGGTGATGCGCCTCGGGCAACAGGGCTGAGCCGACAGGGCGTCGCTGAGCACCCTCGTGCATCGCCTGGAGCGAGCAGCCGGCCGAAAGTCATGCAGATGGCGCCTGCTGTGGCTCACTCGCCGCACACGTGCCCTCGGCCTTGGGACGCGTGCCGGCGGCCCCGGCTGCCAGGTGGAGGTGGAGCGCGAGGCCGTCCTCGGCGGCGCGCGCGCCGGTCAGGCGGACGCCGGTGGGAAGCGCCGGAAAGCGTATGACGCGCGGCTTCAGACGCTGGGCCAGCGAAGTGTCGCGGACGTTGTCGCGCATGGTGGCGACGGGAAGGGTGCGCCCGAGGACCGTGAGTTCGGTGGGTGTGACGACGAGTGTGCCGGCGTGCACTGCGATGTCGGTGTGGACGGTGACCGGCACGCCCAGGGCTTTGGCGGTACCGGTGAGGATCAGTCCTGTGCCGTCGGTGCCGGGAGTCCACGGGGGACCGCTGTCCGGGTGGGACAGGCGCTTGGCCAGCTGCAGGTAGGGAATGGTCACGGTGGCGCTTCCGCCGTGGGTGGCACCGCCTGTCGTGACCTGGCGCAGGTGCGCATCGAGGTGCAGGGCCATCCCGTTGCGTCGCAGGCCGTCGGCCTGGAGGTCGACGTCGCCGACGCTTCCGCCCAGCATGTTCACAGCCGCCAGCGGGCTGTCGAGGGTCGCGCTGACCTGTGCGACGGGAGCGAGGCGGCACGCGGCGACGTGGTCGATGCGCTGTTCGGCCCGATGCGTGAGCACCGCGTTGCCCGCCAGCGGCGCTATGACGGTGAAGGCCGCGGAGGTGGCGAGCAGGAGGCGTCGGCGGCTCATGGAGCGGCGTTCCCCATCTCCCGCAGCATCTGGAAAGCCTGGGGCAGCATGGCGGCCGGCTGGTGGGTGCCCGCGGCGCGACGGCCGCGCTGGGTGCGCAGAACCGCGCGGACGGTTGCCAGGGCGGCGCCGGCGACCACGGCGGCCTGCAGATCCGCGTCCGGCGTGTCGGGTGCCAGCCGGTCGAAGACGAGGTGGGTGAGACGGTCCTCGAACTCGGTGAAGGCCTGGATCATCCGCGCCGCGATCAGTGGTTCGGTTCCGTCCAGGGGGTGAGTGAGGGCGGTCAGGCTGGTGTTCTGGAAGGGGGCGGCGGCGGCCAGCAGCGTGTTACAGACGGCGTCGAAGGGAGGCTCGTCCACGGGGCGCTGCCCAAAGGCGCGTTCGACCGCGGCGAAGAGTTCGACGCCGTCGGGCAGGAGCAGGTCCTCCTTGCTGTCGAAGTAGCGGAAGAACGTGCGGGTGGACACGTCTGCGCAGGCGGCGATGTCGGCGACGGTGGTGTCGGCGAAGCCGCGTTCGGCGAAGAGCTGGGCGGCACAGGTGCGCAACCGCTGCCGGGTCTGGTCCTTCTTGCGTTCGCGCAGTCCCGGGATCGGTGACGACTCAGGTGGAGTGGGCATGACGCCAGCGTATCTTGTCAGACATGCCAAATGACAGACGTGTCAAACGACAGACATGACAAAAGTCAGTCGAGACAAATGGCAGTCGTGACATTTTTCGTCTAGTGTCGCCGCCAGCAGCCCTCCAACCCTCTGCCGGGAGCCGTCCATGCCTGCGGGATCCGACACCGACGCGCCTGCTCTTCCCGTTTCCGCCCGACCAGCCGGCGGCCTCCCCCGGCTCGGCGGCTGGTGCGCACGCCACCCCGTGCTGGTCATGGCCGCCTGGGTGCTGGCCCTGACGGCGGCACTGGCCGGCCGTCACGTCGTGGCGCCCGCGTTCAGCGACCAGGTGAGCCTGTCGGGCACGCAGTCCAGCACCGGCGCGGACCTGCTCGCCGCTCACTCACGCACCGCCGGCGGCTCCAGCGGACATGTCGTCTTCCACAGCGACAGCAGTGCCGTGACGTCCAGCCCTTCGGTGAGCAGCTCGCTGTCGGGCCTTGCCCACCTGCCGCATGTGACCTCCGTGTCCGCTCCGGTGGTCAGCGACGACGGACACACCGCCTACAGCACCGTGCGGTTCGACGTGGAGGCCAAGGCCCTCGGCCACGACTACACCCGCCGGCTGGACAGGGCGACACAGCCGGCCCGCGACTCCCGCCTGAAGGTCGCGTACGGCGGGGACCTGGACCAGGTCACCAGGGAGCCCGCCGACGACCGTGCCAGTGAACTCGTCGGCATCGTCGCCGCCCTGCTCGTGCTGCTACTGGCCTTCGGCAGCGTCCTCGCCGCGCTGCTGCCGCTGGTCTCCGCGCTGATCGCGGTGGGCACCGGGCTCGGAGTCGTCGGCGTCGTCGCCGGCACCGTGTCCTTCGCCACCTCCGCCCCGACCCTGGCCACCATGATCGGCCTGGGCGTCGGCATCGACTACGGCCTCTTCCTGACCACCCGATTCCGGCAGGACCTGATGGACGGTCACGACCCGGTGTCGGCCGCCACCCGCACCACGGCGAGCAGTGGCCGCGCCGTCCTGGTCGCCGGGGTGACGGTCATCGTGGCGATGCTCGGCCTCTACGCCTGCGGCCTGGGTTTCATCGGCAAACTGGGCTTCGCCGCCTCCCTCGCCGTCGCGATCACGGCGACCGCCGCCGTCACACTCGTCCCCGCCGCTCTCAGCCTGACCGGTCGTCGTATCGACCGCCTCGCCCTTCGCCGGCCCATAGCCGAAACCTCCGGCGATCGCGACGGATGGCACCGCTACGCAGTCCGCATCGCCCGGCACCCCTGGCCTTACCTCGCCGCCGGCACAGCGGCTCTCGCCCTGCTCTCCGTCCCCGCCCTGTCCATGCGGCTGGGCCACGTCGACGCGAGCGCGGACCGCGCCGGAACCACGAGCCGCACCGCCTACGACCTCATCGCCGAGGCGACCGGCCCCGGTTTCGGCCCCGGCGCCAACGGCCCCCTGACCGTCGTGATCGACCTCGGCACCCACCGCTCCGGAACGTCCGACCTCGCCACGACCCTGCAGCAGGCCCTGCGGAGCACCCCCGACGTCGCCCAGGTGAGCACACCCACGTCCACACCGGACGGCAGGCTCCTGACCACCACCGTCACCCCTGCCCACGGCCCCCAGGACGCGTCCACCACCGCCCTGGTGACCACACTCGTCGACGACACCGTCCCCAGTGCCCTCCACGGCACGACCGCCCACGGTTACGTCACCGGTGCCACGGCCGCCCAGGTCGACTTCCGCGACACCGTCCAGCAGCGCCTGCCCGTCATCATCGCGACCGTCCTGGCCGCAGCCTTCCTCCTGCTGATGACCGTCTTCCGCAGCCTGGTCATCCCGCTCAAGGCCGTCCTGCTCAACCTGGCCACCACCACGGCCAGTTACGGCGTGCTGACCGCCGTCTTCCAATGGGGCTGGGGCAACCGCCTGCTCGGCCTGTACGAGCCGGTGCCCATCGAGTCGTACGTCCCGATGATGATGTTCGCCATCGTCTTCGGGCTCTCCATGGACTACGAGATCTTCCTGCTCTCCCGTATCGCCGACCTCTGGCACACCAGCGCCGACAACACCCGCTCCGTCGGCACCGGCCTGGCCGCCACCGGCCGCGTCATCTCGAGCGCCGCCCTCATCATGACCGCCGTCTTCCTGTCCTTCACCAGCTCGCCCACGGTCGTCGTCAAGATGCTCGCCCTCGGCCTCGCCGTGAGCGTCATCCTCGACGCCACCCTCGTCCGCCTCGTCCTAGTGCCCTCCAGCATGTTTCTCCTCGGCCGCGCCAACTGGTGGCTCCCCGACCGGCTCGACCGCCGCCTTCCCCACCTGCACGCCTGATCCGCACGATGCGGCCCGTCGGCCAGGGACCGAAGAGACCAGCCCGAGCTCGTCGCCTCAAAAAGCTGGGAGAACTGGGTCCTGGACTTCCGCGGCGACGACCACACCCAGCAGGCCGGGCTGCTCCCCGTGGACTTTCCCTTCCCGCAGCCCCCGCTCGCGGCCGCACTGCGGCGGCTCAGCGACGGCCTCGGCACCCCACCGCCCGACAACGGCGTGTTCCTTGCCCGCGCCACGGCTGCGCCTGGCCCGGAAGGCACCACCTCCGTGGTGAACCCCGCTGCGCCGGTGCCGCACGAACCGGCCGATCCCACCCCGGCCAACGACCCGACCCATCCGCAGAACGCCACCCACGGCTGCGGGTCAAGGACGCGGGAAGCGGGCGCGCATGGCGTCGATGCAGGTGTCCCGGGACGTGGGTCCGCCGAACCGGAGACGGTCATAGGCCGTGAACGCCGGTTCCAGGGCGTCGAGTTCGTCGACCAGAGCGTGCAGCCGCTCGGACCACTGCGCTGAACCGGCGTCCGGCTCGTTCGCTGCGGCACCGATCGCGGTCGTCAGGTAAGCCTTGCGCTGAATGGTGGCCGGGGTCACCGAGTGCAGACACACGTACTGTCCGCTGAGATACGAATGCCACTCCGCCTTCCCGGTGACCGGGTCGGCCCAATGAGCGATGAACCACGCTTCGAGCAGCTCTACGCCGCCGGCCTCGTCGGCGAGAGCGAACAGGTCGGCCGGCACCATCTCAGCACCGTCGGAGCGCAGATATCCCGGAAGCGGCAGACGCTGCCCCAGCATCAGCCGGCGGACCGCGTCGGCTTCGCGGCCATGGACTGCGCACAGTTCCTCAAGGGAAACGAACTGCGCGCTGACATATACGTCATCCGCATCGGTCATCGGATGATCACCGTTGACCTCCTGGAACCGCTCGACGAGCTGCTGCTTCAGGTCCGTCTCCGGCATAGGGGGCCTCCGGCATCGTCAGCGCGGGCATCTCCCGCACAGGACTCCGCACGCTACCGGCCGGACGGTTCGGCACTCACCGAACTCTCGATGCGCAGAAAGCGGATGACTGGTCAGACGGGCATTCGACACCTGGCTAGACTCATCCCGATCATTGAAAACACGGGCCGGTCATAGCCGATCGGCCTGTTCGGGGAGGGGACGCAATGGCCGGAGTGGTCAGCAGACGCGGATTGCTGGGCGGGGCCGCGCTCGTGGGAGTCGGAGCACTGGCGGGCGTGGCACAGAGCGCCGGTACGGCTGCGGCCGAGGCGCCACTGGACACACCGTTCACGCCGGTGTCGGTGCCGCATCTACTGCAGGCCGAGCAGATGGTGCAGTACCAGCGTCTGCTGGCGGCCGGTCACCTGCCGGACGGTCTGGTCGGTCACTGGCCGCTGGACGGCACGGCAGCCGACCGGTCGGGCTACGCGGGCTCCGTCACCCTCGGCTCGGGCGCAACGTGGACGACGCTGCGGGCCGGCGGCGAGCTGAGCCTGGACGGCACGCCGGGTGCGTACGCGGCCACGGGCTCGGTCCTGGACACGACGGCACCGTTCACGGTCTCGGCGTGGGTGCGTCTGTCGGACGCAGCCAGTCTTTCCACCATGTACACCGCAGTAAGCCAGGACGGCTCGATGGCGAGCCGTTTCCTCCTCCAGTACGACGACACAGCCGGCACATGGGCGTTCAAAGCGCGCAGCGCGGACCAGAGCACGAAGGTCTCCGCCCTGGCGGCCAACCCCGCCACACCGGGCCTCTGGACGCATCTGGCCGGTGTCTGGGACGGCGCGCAGATCCACCTCTACGTCAACGGCACGCTGGAGGGCAGCGCGGACTCGACCCTGTCCTGGGCTGCGACGGAAGGCTTCAACATCGGGCGCGGCAAGTGGAACAGCGCCCCGGTGAACCGCTTCAACGGCGCCGTCGATGACGTTCGCGCCTACGGCCGCGCACTGACCGCCGACGAGGTCGCCGTCATCAGCGGCCGGACCGCCCGCGCCAACAACGTATACTTGATCGGCTCCCCGTCGTCCGTGACATGGGGCACTCCCGACGACGCGACGACGTGGATCGCCCACGCCCGCTGCTCGTCCTTCCTCACGCGGGTGCTGAAGCACACCTACGGCTGGGCGACGGACGACTACTTCACGAAGTATTTCCAGGACACCGTCCCGGAGGCCGCGGACTACCGCAAAGCCTTCGCCGACGGTACGGCCGGCCCCCACTTCCGGCGCATCCGCAAGGTGACGGACCTGCGGCCGGGCGACCTGATCGCGATCGACTACAACGGCCAGGTCGCGGACAACACCGGCCACATCGTGATGGTCCGCGAGGTGAAGGGCACCTTCACCGGCACCGCCGACTTCACCGGCGAGACTCAGTTCGCCGTCGAGATCATCGACTGCACGTCCGACCCGCACGGCGTGTACGGCCTGTCCAACTACCCGGCGTACCCGGACAGCCGCATGGTCAGCAATGTCACCGGGGAGAACTTCCAGGGCGTCGGCATCGGTCACATGATGTTCTACGCCTCCGACGCCACTGGGGAGTTCTCGCGCTATCGGTGGAGCGTCAACACCAGCAAGACCACGGCGGAGAACCTGACGGTCGCCGACCGGCCGATCGCCGCGGCACGGGTGGTGTGACCTTCGGCGGATCGCTGTCCCATGCCCCGCGACGACGACCTACGGGTCCCGAGTTCGTGGAATAAGGCCCGCGCGGTTCGGTAGGCCCCCTGTGCGCCGAGGCGGGTGGACCGAACGGCACGGACGAGCGACGAGACGGTGGCTCGCGCCGGGCGTGGCACGGTACGAATGAACGCCAACGCGATCGCTGCCGGCCTCGCCGGCAGCGATCGCGTGCGCTGCGCCTCAGCTTCGATCTCGGTCTGTCGGTGGTCGGGGCAATAGCTGCGGCGGAAGTCGCACGCGCATGGCGCGGCGAACACGAGCTCGCGACCGCTGCCCTGAACACCTGTACCGAACCGTCCGGGCTCGCCCCGTCTGCCAGGGTGGCGGCCATCGCATCCTGGGCATCCGCCCAGATGGCGGCGAAGGCGTCGGTGTCCGCACCTTCTCCGGACGCGTCACGTCCCATGCCGGGCCCTGCGCTCACCAGGCCAAGATCAGGTCCTGAACCGTGGGACGCTACCGTTGCTCACCGTTCGCGCTTCGCCCGGGGCGCACTGAGGTTGGGACCCAGATGTTCACCAGCGTTCTTCTGATCGAGCAGCAGCTGTCGGCGGCGGACGTCAAGTTCGTCACCGCTCTCCACGATGACGAAGCGTTCTTTGTCGTCCTCATGCAGCCACGGGGCGCCGAGAACCGGCTGCTGCGCTCTCTGGACGACATCGCGCTCGGAGAGCTGGAGCAGGCTGCCCACGAAGGCGGGGAGCCGGAGGGCGAGGAAGCCCGGCAGCAGGCCGCCCAGGCACTGGAACACTCGGTCCAGAGCCTGCGGGCGGCCGGTAGCGAGTCCGTCGGGCAACTGGCCGGCGGCCACCCCCTGAACCTGTTGCGATCGGTGGTCGAGCAGACGGGTGCCGAGGAGGTGATCGTTCTGACCGCTCCGCATCTCCTCGAGGAACTCCTCCACCTCGACTGGGCCAGCCGGGCCCGTCATACGGTAGGCGTTCCCGTACTGAAGCTGTACGCACACGACGACGAGAAGTGACCAGCCCCGCGCCTGCGTGCCGACCACCGACCGTGCGGCAGTGCGGTGCCCAGGGCCGCGGGGTCGGCCGTCCGTGGGGGCGGCAAGCAGCCTTCCTCAGTCCGACTCCGGCTTCCGGGTGCCGCTCCGGAAGACGGCGGTGACGGCTTTGCCTTCGAGCGCTGGACGGGCGTGCCAGGAGTCGGCGAGGGCGGCGACGAGGTGCAGGCCCAGACGAACTTCTACGGCCCTTTGCAGGTCACCTGCGCCTTCGTGCCGATCGTCGAGGCCAACGGCGGCGGCCACGTTCTCAACGTCCACTCCGTCCTCTCCTGGATCGGGGTCGCCGGTTCCTGCAGCGCGTCCAAGGCGGCCCTGTGGTTGCAGACGAACTACCTGCGGCTGGAGCCGAAGCCGCGCGGCATCGATGTGACGGGTCTGCACGTCGGGTACGTCGACACCGACATGGCAGCAGACGTCGACGCGCCCAAGTCCAGCCGAAGGATGTCGCCGCGCTCGCCATCGGGGCAGTCGAGTCCGGAGCGTACGAGGTGCTCGCCGACGACCTGTCACGGCGCGTCAAGGCGGGGCCGACCACGGACATCGAGACCCTTTACCCGCAACTCGTGAAGTGACGCCCGCGGGCCGTCGGGCCCCAGAGAGGGCGTTTCGGGAGTCGCATCCCGGACAGGGACGGAGTGGTTCGCCACGGTCCGCGGACTGGTCCTCGGGTTCGCGCCCCGGCTCGTCCTGTCCGTCGTCGGCGGTCAGCCGCGCACGTGCAGTGCGAAACCCGTGCGGCCCGCGGGTTCCAGTCCCTCCTTCAGGTGCAGTGAGGGGATCTCGTAGTCACCGAAGTTCTGCCGCCGGAACGCGATCGGCTCGGTCGACTCCAAGGTGAGCAGGCGCTGCTCCCAGGCCTTGGCGACGTCCGGGTAGTCCTCGCGGGTCATCCGGTCGGCACCGTACAGCACGAACGGCGGCAGCACCTCGATGCCCGGGTAGTAGAGGATGCCGTGGTGGATCGGGAACAGCAGATCGTCGATGGGGCCGTTGATCCCGCGAGCGGCGTAATGTGACTCCGGGCCGCCGGCGGTCACCGACAGCAGAGCTTTCCTGCCCGCGAGGGTGCCTTCACCGAAGCGCTCG
Source organism: Streptomyces sp. NPDC107546 (assembly GCF_055639175.1). Lineage (NCBI taxonomy): Bacteria > Bacillati > Actinomycetota > Actinomycetes > Kitasatosporales > Streptomycetaceae > Streptomyces > Streptomyces sp. NPDC107546. The sequence goes on from NZ_JBVKBA010000054.1 coordinate 26,042, forward strand.
CCGTACTTGGTGTCGCTGTGCTCGCCGACGCCGTACGCGAAGTGGTAGGTGAACACCCGGTCCACCCAGCCCTTGAGGATCGCAGGCATCGTGTACCACCACAGCGGGAACTGGAAGATGATCGTGTCGGCCCACAGCAGCTTCTCCTGCTCGGCGAGGACGTCCGGCGTGAGCGTCCCTGCGTCGAAGGCCCGGCCCGAATCCAGGGCGACCTTCAGCGGACTTGAGGCGTTGGGGCCGTAGTCCGCGGCGTCCACGACCGCCTTCCAGTTCATCGCGTACAGGTCGCTGACCCGTACCTCGTGCCCGGCGGTCTGCAATGTGGACACCGCGAGGTCCTTCAGCGAGCCGTTGAGCGAATTCGGCTCCGGGTGGGCGTAGACGATCAGGGTCTTCATGGGAACTCCTTCGGATCGGGTGCCGTCGATTCTGGGCGCCGCGGCGCCCGGCGTTCAGGGACGCCTCTTCCACCGGACGGGACTTCCTGGTAATGGCAGGACCACCTTCACGGGCACCGCCGAGGGCATACTGTGGGGCATGGACGATCTTGCGAGCTTCCTTCGGACCCGGCGCTCCCGGGTCGACCCGGCGGCCGTCGGCATCCCCACCGACAGCCGCCGCCGGGTCGAAGGGCTGCGTCGCGAAGAGGTCGCGCATCTGTCCGGAGTCAGCGTCGACTACTACGTACGCCTGGAACAGGGCCGCGCGACCCAGCCCTCCGAGCAGGTCCTCGACGCGCTCGCCCGCGTCCTCGGCCTCGACGAGACCGAACGCGGGCACCTCTACCGGCTCGCGCGGCAGCGCCGCCGCCGCGCGAAGGTGCCGGGCGGGCGGGTCCGGCCGGAGTTGCTGCGCGTCCTCGACCTGGTCGCCGACGCACCCGCGCTGATCATGGACCACCGCCTGGACGTACTCGCCGGGAACCGCCTCGCCGGACTCCTCTACGGCCGGCCGATGCCGGGCCTGAACACCGCCCGGCACATCTTCCTCGAGGAGGCCGAGCGCGGCCTTTACGCGGACTGGGAGAAATGCACCCTCGACGTGGTCGGGCACCTGCGCCTGGCCGCCGGCAAATACCCCGAGGACCCCCGACTGGCCTCGCTCATCGGCGAGCTGGCGATGGGCAGCGAGCGCTTCCGCCGCCTCTGGGCCCGCGCGGACGTGCGCGCCCGCACACATGGACGCAAGGCCTATCGGCACCCGCTGGTCGGACTGCTGGAACTGCACCAGGAGAACTTCGCGCTACCGGACGAATCAGGCATGGAGCTGCTGGTGCTGTCCGCGGCTCCCGGCAGCCCCGCCGAGGACGGGCTGCGCTTGCTCGCGGGCCTGGGCGCGGACAGCGGTGACGCGCATCCCACAGTGAACGCTCACGTCCGCGAGTAACTCAACGACTGTTGCGGGTCATGAGGTTGTTGACGGATCGGTGAGTCCGGCTTGGTTGTCGGCCTCCCATTGCGCGAGCTACGCCAGGGCTCCGTTCGCGAACGACTCGCCGAGCGACGAGAGTTGGTAAACCATGCCGGAATGTTCCGACGATTGCCCGGTGCTACCCGCCATGATGACGAGTCCGCGTGCCTGCAGGCGCTGGAGCGCCTGAGTGAGAACTTTGTCGCTGACTCCCGCGATACGCACGAGTAGTTCGTTGCGTCGCGTTGGCCCCAGACGCAGAGCGGAGAGCACGATGGGATCCCATGTGTGGCGGATGAGTTCGGCTGCCGCGCACATGACAGTCGGAGACGAACGTCTGACAAGACTAGTGCTGTGGCCGGAAAGATTCATCGGCTCGCGACGCCCGGCACGGCACCTCGCCGCGTTGTCGCATCGCCCGAGTACATCCGGTACGCGGGCGACGCTCCGCCTTGCGATGCTCCCCC
>NZ_JBVKBA010000055.1:0-26827 GCF_055639175.1 Streptomyces sp. NPDC107546
GCCCGAACACGATTGACTTCATGTGCGTCCACACAGTCCTCATGCCCCTGAACACGGCACGCAGACAGACGTAACGGAGTCCTACTAGTGCTGTGACCGTCTCGGGACCGCAGCGGATCGCCACTGGGCCGCCCATAGACCACCTCTGGACCGCTGCTGCACCGCCGCTAGACCGCCTCGAGGATCATCGCGTTGGCGAGACCCCCCGCCTCGCACATCGTCTGCAGGCCGAAACGCGCTCCGCGCGTGCGGAGTGCGTGCACGAGCGTCGTCGTCAGGCGGGTGCCGCTCGCGCCCAGCGGGTGGCCGATCGCTATGGCCCCGCCGTGCACATTGACCTTGGCGAGGTCGGCGCCCGTCTCCTGCTGCCAGGCCAGGACGACGGAGGAGAAGGCCTCGTTCACCTCGAACAGGTCGATGTCGTCGAGCGTCAGCCCCGCCCTGCGCAGCACCTTCTCGGTGGCCGGGATGACCCCGGTGAGCATCAGCAGCGGGTCCGAGCCGGTGACCGCGAAGCTGTGCAGCCGGGCGAGCGGGCGCAGGCCGAGGCGGGCCGCTGTCTCGCTGGAGGTGATCAGCACGGCGGAGGCGCCGTCGTTGATGGGGCTCGCGTTGCCGGCGGTGACGTTCCACTCGATCTGCGGGAACCGCTCCGCGAACGTGGGGTCGTAGTAGGCGGGCTTGAGGCCGGCGAGGATCTCGGACGTGCTGCCGGGGCGTATGCACTCGTCGCGCGCGAGGCCCTCCAGGGGAGCCGTCTCCGCGTCGAACAGGCCGGCGTCCCAGGCCGCTGCCGCCTTCCGGTGCGAGGAGACGGCGAAGGCGTCCATCTGCTCACGGTCGATCGACCACTTGGCGGCGATCAGCTCGGCGCCGACGCCCTGTGGAACCAGGCCCTCCGGGTAGCGCTCGGCGACACCGGGCCCGAAGGGGTCCTTGCCGGCAGGCACGTTGGACCACATCGGTACGCGGCTCATGGACTCCACACCGCAGGCCACGACGATGTCGTACGCGCCCGACATCACGCCCTGCGCGGCGAAGTGCACGGCCTGCTGGGAGGAGCCGCACTGGCGGTCGACGGTGGTCGCGGGCACCGTCTCCGGGAAGCCCGCGGACAGGACGGCGTACCGGGTGGTGTTCATGGCCTGCTCGCCGACCTGGTCGACGGTGCCGCCGATGACGTCGTCGATCAGCACCGGGTCGATGCCGGAGCGCTCGACGAGGGTGCGCAGGGTGTGCGCGAGGAGTTCCACGGGGTGGACGTGGGCGAGGGCGCCGTTGGGCTTTCCCTTGCCCACCGGGGTGCGTACGGCTTCGACGATGACGGCGTCACGCATGGTGCGGGCCTCCTTGCCCGGCGGCTGCCGGTGCGGCGATTACCGATGAGTAGGAAATCTGGACCCACCATAACGCGATGGGTTGGAAAAACAAACCCTCACCTAGACTGGGCTCATGGCCGCCACCAAAGACCCGCGCCCCTGCTCCATCGCCGACGCCCTGGCCCTGGTCGGCGAGAAGTACTCCCTGCTCGTCCTGCGCGAGGTGTGCCTCGGCAACGGGCGGTTCGATCAGCTCGTGCGCAACATCGGCGCGCCGCGCGACATCCTGGCCGCACGGCTCAAGCGCCTGGTGGAGGCGGGGATACTGACGAAGAGGCTCTACAGCGAGCGCCCTCAGCGCTACGAGTACCGGGCCACCTCGGCGGGTCTGGAACTGGAGCCGGTCCTGATGACCCTCAAGGAATGGGGCGACCGTCATCTCAGGAAAGACGGCGATCGCCCCATGATGGTCGAACACATCTGCGGCAACGAACTCGTCCCGGTCGTCACCTGCTCCGCCTGCGGCGAGGAGATCCGCCACGAGGACCTGACGGCGCACCCGCAGGCGCCAGGCTGGACAGTGTCCGGCCCGGCCGCCGCGTAGGCCCGCCTACACGGTCCCCTTGTAGACGTCGAGCCGTCCGCACATCCCGAACTTCCCGTACGCGGACGGCTGCTCGGACCGTACGACCGCGTCGGCGAGGTGGGAGGCGTCGCCGCTCTCCAGGCGGTCGAGCTGGTGGCCGGTCGCCGCCGCCGCGGCCCGGGCGCCGCGCTCCCACCGCTCACGCCACTCGGCCAGTCGCGGCCGTACCAGCGCGGCGGCGGCCCGGTGGAAGGCGGCGAGCGGCTCGGGGCCGTCCGCGTCGCGCAGCGCCCGGTAGCCCTCCAGGGCCAGGTCGCGGCGCGCTCGGGCGATGCTCTCCTGCTCCTCCTCGGGGGCGTCGGCCGGGATCGCGGTCGCGACGGCGTACGTCTCCGGGTCGGTCAGGTACTGCGGGGGGAGGGTCAGGACGGCGTCGCCCGCCTCGGGCAGCCCGTTGTTCTGCATGAGGACGGTGATCCGCAGGTCGTCCTCATTGACCAGCCGGTGGATCGTGCCCGGCGTGAACCAGGCGACCGTGCCGGGCTCGAGCGGTGTGACCTCGTACCCGGACGTCGTCAGCGTCTGCACCGCGCCGCGCCCGCCGGTGACGACATACGCCTCCGAACAGGTCAGATGCATGTGCGGGGTGCCGCCGCACACGCCGTCGGTCGCCGGCCAGTCATAGACGGACAGGTGCGAGACGGCGACGGCGCCCGGCAGCCCCGTGAACCCCGCTGTGCTCACCACGGATGCTCCTCGAGGTACTTGGTCACCTCTTCACGCTCCCACGCGCCGTCCGCGACCACGACCCGGTAGCGGCGGCGCAGGGTGTCGCCCGGGGCCAGCTCCAGCTCGTCGTAGAACGCCCAGGAGGGAGCGACCGCGGCGAAGGGCTCGTTGCGGACGAACCAGTGGGCGGGATGGGCGCCCCGCTCACCCAGGTGGTCGTTCTCGGGGGCATGCGCGAAGACGAGGGTGGCGTGCCCGTCGGTGCCGTCGTGCTCGCCCGAGTACGCCAGCCAGGACGCCTGCCTGCCCATCAGACCGGGGCCTTCCGCGTCGGGCGCGATGACCCGTCCGTCACGGAAGGCGCGCGGACCACGCCAGAAGAGTCCCGTGTAGCCGGCCATCTCCCGGCCGGCCGTCGTCGGGCTGCCGAACAGCAGCGGCTCGTCGCGGCGGTTGGTGATCGCGGACGTCCAGGTCAGCGCCCAGCTCCGGGAGGCGATGTCGACGTCGTGCACCTCGATGCGGCGCTCCTCCTCGGCCCACAGCTCGCCGGTGTACGGGTGCCAGGTGAGCCGCTCGGCGATGACCGCTCGGTTTCCGTCCGCGCCGACCTCGTCGAAGGCGACGTGCGCCATGGAGCCGACGCGTTCCGGCAGCTCCAGATAGCCCTCGCCGTGCACGTAGGTGTTGCCGCCCCACAGGTTCTGTCCCGACAGATGGGAGGCGGTCAGCTGCAGGCCCTTGTGCCAGCGGTGGTCGTTGGGCCGGTAGTCGGTGACGACGTCGCCGGCGAGCGTACGGACCGGGTGCAGATACGGCTTGGGCGCCTCCCAGGCCGCCTCGGGGCCGTACACGTAGGAAAAGAGTTCGACGCCGGTGGTCGGTTCGGTGAGGGTGATGCGGTCGCCGTGCGCGTGCACGATGCGCAGGGTCGCGGTCATGCGGACACCTCCTCGCTCGGCGCCGCCGAGGACGCCTGAGCCACCACCGGCGCCCAGCCGGGCGCACCTCCGTGCAGGGCCGTGTAGTACGGGTCGCCGGGGCCGATCTCCCCGGCGTGGACGGTCGTGTCGGTGAACGCGGACTTGTACAGCGCGGTGATCAGCTCCAGGCTGGTCCGCCCGTCGGGGCCGCTGCTGCGCGGCCGCTCGCCCGCGCGCATGCTCGCGACCAGCTCGCGCAGCTGCCCCAGGTGCGAACTCGGCACGTCCTCACCGAAGTCGCGCCAGGCCGCGGCCTCCTCCTCGGGCACGTCGGGGGCCGGAGTGATGCGCCAGTTGTCGTTGCTGTGTCCGTACAGGTGCTTGAGTTCCACGGTGGCGCGCTCGCAGTCGATGCGGATGCGGCTGACCTCGTCCGGGCTGAGCACGCTGTTCACGATGGTGGCGAGGGCACCGTTCTCGAACCGTACGAGCGCCGTCGAGACGTCCTCCGTCTCCACGTCGTGCACCAGCCGCCCGGCCATGGCCCGCACCTCGCTCCACGGTCCGAGCAGGTCGAGCAGAAGGTCCATCTGGTGAATGCCGTGGCCCATGGCGGGTCCGCCGCCCTCGGTGTGCCAGCGGCCACGCCACGGCACGGCGTAGTAGGCGGCGTTGCGGTACCAGGTGGTCTGGCAGTGCGCGACCAGCGGACGGCCCAGGACCTGCTCGGCGAGCAGGCGCCGGACGTGCCGGGAGCCGGAGCCGAAGCGGTGCTGGAAGACGATCGCCGCGTAGGGGCCGCCGTCCGTGCCTTCCTCCGCCTCGACGGCGTCGAAGTCGGCCAGCGTGGGCACCGGCGGCTTCTCGCACCACACCCAGGCGCCTGCCCGCAGCGCGGCGACGGTCTGCTCCCGGTGCAGGGTGGGCGGCGTGCAGATGCTGACCAGGTCGGGACGCTGCTCGTCGAGCATGCGGTGGAGGTCGGTGTACGCGTGTGGGATACCGCCTTCGGCACAGAAGCGCTCGACCGCGTCGGCGTCGATGTCGACGGCTGCGACGATCTCGGTCTCGCCCTCCTCGGCGAGGCGGGCCAGCGCGGAGACATGGGCACGCGCGATGCCGCCCGCGCCCACGATCGCGGCCTTGATGCGGCGGCCTGCGTACGGCGCCACCGGGCGGTCCGCGCGCGGCTTCGGGATCACTGCTCGGTCAGGCTCCGGATCGGGTGTGCTCCGAGGACTTGTGGCGTCATCGGTGGCGGACGCGTTGTGGTCTGTGGGCATGAACGTGATCAGCGCTCCATCGGACGTGACGTCTGACGTTGGCCAACGCGTGTTGACTCCCGAGGACCCGGGGAGCAGCAAGCGCTTTCCCTCCGGTTGAACGTAAGCGGCGCCCAAGTGGCCGTCAACACCACGGACGTGTGACATTCGGCCAGGGGACGAGGTCCGGGCGCAGGCGACCCGCCGGGCAACCCCAAGCGCAGGCAAAGCCCCGGTGAAGGGACCGTCATGCCGGGACGCTACGCTGCCACCCACCACACTGATCACCGGCTGCACCCAGGGCCTGGGGCACGCCCCGGCTCGGTGTGCCCGTCGTCACCCCCACGATCAGCTCTTGGACCACATCACGTCATGTCTTGGCTTGAATCCCTCATCCTCGGACTCGTCCAGGGGCTGACCGAGTTCCTTCCCGTCTCCTCCAGCGCGCATCTGCGGCTGACCGCCGCCTTCGTGGGCTGGGAGGACCCGGGGGCCGCCTTCACGGCCATCACGCAGATCGGCACGGAGGCCGCGGTGCTGATCTACTTCCGCAAGGACATCGCGAACATCCTCTCCGCCTGGTTCAGGTCCCTGTTCGACAAGGAGATGCGGCAGCGCCCGGACGCGCGGATGGGCTGGCTGGTGATCGTGGGTTCCATACCCATCGGTGTGCTCGGCGTGACCCTCAAGGACCAGATCGAGGGGCCCTTCCGCGATCTTCGCGTGACGGCGACGATGCTGATCGTCATGGGCGTGATCCTCGGCATCGCGGACCGCCTGGCGGCGCGCGACGAGACCGGCGGCCGGCACCGGGCGCCGAAGCAGCGCAAGACGCTTCAGGACCTCAACATCAGGGACGGCCTGACGTACGGCGTCTGCCAGGCGATGGCACTGATCCCCGGGGTCTCCCGCTCCGGCGCCACGATCAGCGGCGGCCTCTTCCTCGGCTACCGGCGCGAGGCCGCCGCCCGCTACTCCTTCCTGCTCGCCGTTCCGGCCGTGCTGGCCTCGGGGGCGTTCGAGCTCAAGGACGCGGCGGAGGCGGGGCACGTCAGCTGGGGGCCGACGCTGTTGGCGACGGTGATCGCCTTCGGGTCGGGGTACGCGGTCATCGCGTGGTTCATGAAGTTCATCTCGTCGAAGTCCTTCATGCCGTTCGTCTGGTACCGCATCGCGCTGGGCGTCGCGATCATCGCGCTGGTGGCCGCGGGGGTCCTGAGCCCGCATGCCGCGGAGTCCGCGGGCTGAGAAGGGCACGCGAACAGCCTGGCGTGCAGGGGCAGTTCACGCCACTGTTCGTTCGTAGCTGATCTACGGTGGCCCGGCATGGCAGAGTCATGCCATGTCCTCCTCGATGTCCGGCCGACGCGGCACGGTGGCCGTCACAGCACTGCTCCTGCTCGCCACCCCGTCCCTCGATGCCTGCGGTCAGCAGCGAGCCACGAGCTCGACGGCCCGAGCCGCCACGAGCTCGACGGCCGGAGCCGCCCCGAGCACCTCTCGTAGTTCCGCCCCGGGCGCCGCCAGTACTCCTCGGAGTTCCGCACCGGACGCCATGAGCATCCCGCCAAGTGCCGTCTCCGCCACGGGGGGAGCCCCGGCGTACGTGGAGCCGGGGGCAGGCGACGGCGCTCCGCACTACAACGAGAACAACGGCTCTCGCCGGCCACGTGCCATGTCTCCCGCCGACGCCAAGGACGCGCAGCGGGAGGCCGATCGCATCGAGCCGGTGCTCAAGCGGCTGTGGGAGGAGAAGAAGTGGGACCCCGCGACGGTGCGCGCGGCACTTCTCCGGCTCGGCTACAAGGAGGAGCGGACGGGGCCGAAGGGGGAGCGCCTGGGCGGGACTCTGACCGTCCGGGCGATGGACTCACGCTACAGGGACGGCCACTACGTCACGCCCGAGGGGGCGCTGGTCGGCCTTCGCGTCCATGAAGACGCCTGCGTCACGGCGTTCGTGCAGAAGACCAACTACCAGGTGAGCACCAACGGCCCCTACCTGGAGACCGGATGCTTCGAGCCGCCCTTCGCCCACTGAGCCGGCCGAACGGCCTCGGACGCCGGCCCAAGGCGACAGAATCCCCCAATTCCCCAGCACGGAAAGGACCGTGACCAACCACATACCGCACGCGTAGCCGTGCGGTAGCGCGCTGTCAGTCCCTGCCCCTAGGCTTGTTCGCATGTCCCCCGAATCCATGAGCCCTGGTTCCATGCGCTCTGCCGAGGACTTGAACGAGCGGATCCGCGCGCTGTGGATGCGTGCGGGCGGTTCCCTGTCGTCTGAGGAGCGCGCGGAGTACGAGCTGTTGGTCGTCGAGTGGGCGGCGGCGATACGCGGCGAGGTCATAGAGGCGGCCTGACGCGAGCCGCCACCGCGCGGAGAGGGAAGGGCGGTCGACACGTCACCGCCCGCCGGCCACCCTCAGCACGGCGCCCGTCGTGTACGAGGACTCCGGGGACATCAGCCAGGCGATCGCCGCGGCGATCTCCTCGGCGCGACCGGCTCGGCGCAGCGGGATCGTCGCCGCCATGCGCCGGGGCCGGTCCGGGTCGCCCATCGCCGCGTGGATCTCGGTGTCGACCAGCCCCGGTGCCACGGCGTTGACGCGGATGCCGTCCGGTCCCAGTTCCTTGGAGAGGCCCATCGTCAGGGTGTCGACCGCAGCCTTGGACGCCGCGTAGTGGACGTACTCACCGGGGCTTCCCAGCGTCGCCGCCCCCGACGACACATTGACGATGACGCCGCTCCCGCGTGCCGCCATCCCCCGCGCCGCCCGACGCGAACACAGCAGCGTACCGAGGACGTTGACCTCCACCACCCGACGCAGAACGTCCGTGTCCGTGTCCACGAGCCGGCCCAGCGGTCCTGTCACCCCGGCGTTGTTCACCAGACCCGTCACCGGTCCGAGGGCGTCGGCGGCCGTGTCGAAGAGCCGGTCGACAGCGGCCTCGTCGGACGTGTCCACACGCACGGTGACGCACCGCGCCCCCGCCGCCCGTACGGCCTCGGCGGTCCGCTCCGCGGCCTCGGCGTCGCGCAGATAGCCGAGCGCCACGTCGTGCCCGTCCGCCGCGAGCCGCACACAGGTGGCGGCACCGATCCCGCGGCTGCCGCCCGTGACCACCGTCACCGGACGCGTCATCTGTCCTCCCCCTGTCGAGCCTTACCGGAGTGGATCATCCTACGCGCGCACCCCTGCGCCCGAGCCTCACCTGTCTGGCGGTCAGTTCTGCGTAATCTCCCCGCGTTTGACGGAGAGACAGGCAGAGGGCCATCGGTATGCGTCTGGTGCCGCGTTTACACCCGACCGGCCCCGTCGGATCACACCTTGCGCTTGTCCGATATGACAGTTATGTGCGGTGTCTATACGTTCGTCGCAGTTCGGCTGCCCGGCCGGCGTCTCTGCGACAGAAGGAAATGACATGCCCACGCGTACCTTCGCCGTGGCCGCCGCCCTAGCAGGCGCGACCGCCCTCGCCACCACCGGCATCACCTATGCATCGGCCGCCGGCCCCGACCAGCCCGCCCCCGCCGCAAAGGCGGCCGCCAAACCGGCCGTCGCGCACATCCACCGGGCGGCCCCACCCGCCCAGCACCCCGCCCCCGCCGCACCGGCTCCCCAGGGCAAGACGGACGAGAAGCGGGACGAGGGCCGCGGCGGCGGCCATGAGCACGATGAGGACCACGGTGAGGACCACGGTGAGGACCACGGCCACAAGCGCAGGCACGAGGGCAGGATCCAGTTCAACGAGCGGACGTACCCCGCCGTCGAGGACGGCTGCATCGTCGCCGCGAGCGGGCTCGGCTCCAGCAGCTTCAGCATCTTCAACGACAGTGACAAGACCGTCGAGGTCTTCCGCGGGTTCACCTGTGACAACGGCGCACCGGTCGCTGTCGTCGGCCCTCACGGCGACACCTTCGGGGTGGCGCCCCGCACCGTCCACGAGGGCTACGGAGACCAGGGGGACCACGAGGGCTTCGACGGCTACGGCGGCTTCGGGGGCTTCGGGGGCCTGTTCCCGGACGACGGTGTCGTGGGCAGCTTCCGGGTGATCGGCCACCACGACGACGAGTGGTGACGACGCACCCCGCAATACCCGCCTCCGGGCCCACGCCCGAACCCGCCCCTGCACACCCCTTGGCTACGCCTCCCCCCGTCCCCAAAACTGAGCCGATGACCCAGCGCGTGGAGCTCGCGACCGTGATGGACCGGCTCGCCGTCGACGGACTCGTCACCGAGTACGCGGCGGCCGTGGACGACGGGGACTGGGAGGCGTACCGGGGGTTGTTCACCGGCGACGGGCGCGCCGACTACCGCTCGGCCGGCGGGATCGAGGGGGATGCCCGGCAGGTCGCCGGGTGGCTCGAGGAGACCATGCGGCTGTTCCCCATGCGCCAGCACCTGATCGTCAACCGGCGCATCCGGTTCGGCGTGCTGGAGCGGGACGTCGGCGACACGGCCGGGGTCTGGGCCGACTACGTCAATCCGATGCGGTTCGCGAGCGGGGACGGCGACGGCCGGACGCCCGAGCCGGACTTCGTCTGCGGCGGACGGTACGCCTTCACGTTCCTGAGGACGGACGACGGCTGGCGGCTGCGTGCGGTGGTCGTCCAGGAGAAGTGGCGCCGCGCCCCGCGTCCGTCCACCTGAGCCCGTACCGCTGAGCAGTACCGCGTACGCCTCCGGGCAGACCCCAGCCGCCGCAACACGGAGGCACCCTGTCGAAGATTCCTCCAGGGCGCGCACACTGGAGACATGATCTGGGGAGGGAAGCGCCGCATCCGGAGGCTCGACGACTGGCTCGCCTCCCGGTGGTGGCGCGGTGCCGCGGCCGTGCTCGCCGGTGCGCTGCCGATGCTCGCCTTTCCGGCGCCGTCCTGGTGGTGGTTCGCGTATGTCTGCCTGGTCCCGTGGATCCTGCTCGTACGCACGGCGTCCACCGGCAAGCGGGCCGCGTACGACGGCTGGCTCGGCGGCTTCGGCTTCATGACGGCCGTGCACCACTGGTTGCTGCCGGACCTGAACGTGTTCACGTTCGTCATCGCGGCGCTGCTGGGAGCGCTGTGGGCGCCCTGGGGCCGGTTGGTGCGGCGGTTCCTGGCCGGGGTGCCCTCGCCGGGGCGTGTCTGCGCCGCCCTGGTCGTCCTGCCGTCGGGCTGGCTCATGGTGGAACTCGTCCGCTCCTGGCAGGGGCTCGGCGGCCCCTGGGGGCTGCTCGGGTCGAGCCAGTGGCAGGTGGAGCCCGCACTGCGGCTCGCCTCGGTCGGTGGCGTGTGGCTGCTGAGCTTCCTGGTCGTGGCCGTCAACGTCGCCCTGGCGCTGCTGATATCCGTGCGCGCGTCGCGCGTACCGGCCCTGGCCGGGCTCGTCGCGACGGCCGCTGTGACCTCGGTGGCCTGGACCTGGTCGCCGCGGCCCGACGTCGACGGACGGGTGCGGATCGCGGTCGTGCAGCCCGGGATCGTGGACGGCACCGAGAGCGGCATGAAACGCTTCGACCTTCAGGAGCGGCTGACCCGCGAACTCGCCGGGCAGGATGTGGACCTGGTCGTCTGGGGCGAGAGCAGCGTCGGCTACGACCTCGGGCAGCGGCCCGATCTGGCCCGCCGGGTCGCGGCGCTGTCCCGGCAGGTGAAGGCCGACGTCCTCGTCAACGTCGACGCCCGCCGCTCCGACCACCCCGGCATCTACAAGAGTTCCGTGCTCATCGGCCCGGACGGCCCGACCGGCGACCGCTACGACAAGATGCGGCTCGTCCCGTTCGGCGAGTACATACCGGCGCGGTCGGTTCTCGGGTGGGCCACTTCGGTCGGCAAGGCGGCCGGTGAGGACCGCAGGCGCGGCACCGAGCAGGTGGTGATGAACGTGGGGAACGGGCTGCGCGTCGGCCCGATGGTGTGCTTCGAGTCCGCGTTCCCGGACATGAGCCGGCATCTCGCCGAGGACGGCGCCGACGTGCTGCTCGCGCAGTCGTCGACGTCGACGTTCCAGCACAGCTGGGCGCCGGAGCAGCACGCCTCGCTGGCCGCGCTGCGCGCCGCGGAGACCGGTCGCCCGATGGTGCACGCCACGCTGACCGGGGTTTCCGCCGTCTACGGCCCGAGCGGCGAGCGGATCGGCTCCTGGCTCGCCACCGACCGGAGCACGTCGGCGGTCTACGAGGTGCCGACCGCCCACGACGTCACCCCGTACGTCCGCTTCGGCGACTGGCCGGTGCACGGCGCCCTGCTGGTGATCGCCGGGCTGGGTGTGGTCGAGGGACTCCGGGCGCTCAGAGCGCGACGGCGCGCTCCCGCACCGCGGTCACGACCCGCTCGCACAACTCGTGTGTCGCCAGTGCGTCCCTGGCGCTGAGCACCTTGCCGGCGCGGACGGCGTCGAGGAAGGCGAGCGCGGCCTGCTCGATGCCGCGCTGCCGGGCCACCGGCACCCAGTCGCCGCGCCGGCGCACGGTCGGCTGGCCCTTGTGGTCGACGATCTCGGCGAGGTTGAGCACCTGCCGCTTGGAGTCCTGCCCGGAGACCTCCAGGATCTCCTCGGCGGAACCGCTCAGCCGGTTCATCACGCCGAGCGCGGTGAATCCGTCACCGGACAGCTGGAGCACCACGTGGTGCAGCAGTCCGCCCTGGACGCGGCCCCGCACGGTCACGTCGTCGACCGTGCCGGGGACCAGGAACCGCAGTGTGTCGACGACGTGGATGAAGTCGTCGAGGATCATCGTGCGCGGTTCCTCGGGCAGTCCGACGCGGTTCTTCTGCATCAGGACGAGGTCACGCGGGTGGTCGGCGCACTGCACGTATCCGGGTGCGTAACGCCGGTTGAAGCCGACCGCGAGGCCGACGTTCCGCTCCTCCGCGAGCCGTACCAGCCGCTCGGAGTCGGCGAGTTCGTAGGCGAGCGGCTTGTCGACGTACGTCGGTATCCCCGCCTGAAGGAGCCGGGTGACGATCTCGGGGTGGGTGGTGGTGGGCGTGTGCACGAACGCCGCGTCGAGGTCCTGTGCGAGCAGCGCGTCCAGATCGGCGTGCCTCTGCCCGTGCGGGAGGTGGAGGCTGTCGCCGACGCGGTGGAGGGTGGCGGGGGTGCGTGTCTGGAGGTGCAGGTCGACCCCGGGCTGCAGGGCGAGCACCGGCAGATAGGCCTTCTGCGCGATGTCGCCGAGTCCGATGCAGCCGACCTTCACGGGGTGCTCCTAGGAATTGCCGACGGATGCCTGGTCCGAAGCATACGGCGGCTGCGGTGGCCGCCAGTCGGCGATGCCTTCGAAGCCGCGCAGGAGCAGCGAGGGCGATGCCTTCGACAGCGCGGCGATCGCGGCGTCGCGTACGGCGATCCCGGCGCGGCTGCTCATCATGTTCAGGCGGGCGGTCCGGACGGCCTGGCGGGTGAGGGCGGTCGTCCGCGGCAGCCGGGCGGCCGTGTACGCGGCGAGCTCGTCGCAGTGGTGGGCGAGCACGATCGCGTCCTCGATGGCCTGGTTGCCGCCCTGACCCAGCGTCGGCGGCATGGCGTGCGCGGCGTCGCCGAGGAGGGCGACCCTGCCGCGGTGATGGGCGGGCAGCGGCTCGGCGAGGTGGTGGACGTCATGGCGCAGCACGTCCTCGGGGCGGGCGGCGGCGAGCACGGCGCGGATCGGGTCGTGCCAGTCGCCGAACCGCCGCAGGAGTTCGGCCTTCTCGTCGTCGGACGCGCGTCGCCCGGCGGGCACGACGGCCGCCGCGTAGGCGTAGACCCGGCCGTCCTTGAGCGGATGGGTGCCCCAGATCCGGCCTCGGCCCCAGGTCTCGTGGGAGGCGAACGCGGCTCCGGGCACCGTGATCATGACGCGCCAGGTGGTGAATCCGGAGTAAACGGGCCCCGGGTGGTGCGGGAACAGCGTCCGGCGTGCATCGGAGTGGACGCCGTCGGCGGCCACGACCAGTTCTGCCTCCAGGTCTCCGTCGGACGTGGTGACCCGGGCCGGGCGCTCGGTGTCACCGGGGTCGGCGAGGCGAGCGGCGGCGGCCGTGCGGATGGCGTCCGGTGGCAGCAGGGCGGCCAGGCTGTCGATGAGGGTGGCCCGGGGCAGCAGGACGAGCGGTCCGCCGAAGCGCTCGGCCGCGGCAGCGGCGCTGGTCCGGGTGAGCCAGCGTCCGCCGGGGGTGCGCAGCCCGCCGTCGCCCTGCCAGGCGGCCAGGCCGCGGAGCGCGTCGCCGACGCCGATGACGTCCAGGGCGCGCAGGGCGTTCGGGGCGAGCGAGATGGCCGCGCCGACCGGCTCGAGGGAAGGGGCGCGCTCCAGCACCGTGACCCGGAGCCCGCGCAGGTGCAGGGCCGCGGCCGCGGTGAGGCCACCGATACCGCCGCCGATCACGATCACACGCGACTGCTGTGCCATGGCTGCTCCTCCAGTCCCACGATGCTCCCTCCGGGACACTACAAGTGTAGTTTCCGGGCGTGTCGAGCGTACTACAGAAGTAGTGCGACGGGTAGGTTGACTTTCATGTCCGCACGCACCACGGGCGCCCCTCGCGCCGACCTCGTCGCCGACACCGCCCTCGCCCTGCTCGCCGAGCGCGGGATGCGGGGGCTGACCCACCGCGCCGTCGACGAGGCGGCGGAGCTGCCCCAGGGCTCGACCTCGAACGTCGCCCGGACCCGGCTGGCGCTTCTGGAACTCGCGGTGCGCCGCCTCGCGGAGCGGGAGGCCCGGGTGCTCGCTCCGGAGGAGATGCCCGACCCCGAGGACGAACTCGGCGCGCTGGTGGACGGCCTGGCCCTGGCGGCCCACCGTTCCCTGACCCGCAACCGGGATCTCACGCTCGCCCGGTACGAACTGGCCCTGGAGGCCACCCGGCGGCCCGAGTTGCGGCCGTACTTCGACGCTGCCGGGGCCCGCTTCCGCGACCAGCTCGCCGCTCTGCTGACGGCTCTGGGCTCGGCCGACCCGGCCCGGCACATGCTGTCGCTGGTGGCCTGGCTGGACGGGCTGATGTTCTCGTGCGTGGCCGGTACCTTCACCGCAGAGGTGCCCACCCTGGACCAGGTTCGCGCCGGGCTGCGGGAACTGCTCGACGGGATGCTCGGCGGCTGACCCGGCCGGCCCGCGGAAATGCGATGGTGGGCAGCGCTCGGGCCGGGTGAGGATGGGGACATGACTGCCGAGCGCCGTGAACCCGCCCTGAACGCCGACGAACGCACCATGCTGGAAGGCTGGCTCGACTACCACCGCCACACGCTCGCGTGGAAGTGCGAGGGCCTGACCGACGCCCAGCTCAGAACCGCCTCGGTGGAGCCGTCCGAGCTCTCACTGATGGGGCTCGTGCGGCACATGGCGGAGGTGGAGCGGGGCTGGTTCCGCAAGGTCCTGGTGGGTGACGATCCGGGGCCGATCTACTTCAGCGACGAGGACAGGGACGGCGAGTTCCACCTCACCGAGGCCGACACCTGGCAGGAGGCGTACACCACCTGGCAGGCCGAGGTCGAGATCGCCCGGCGCAACGCGGCCGGCTTCGGCCTGGACGACCTCTCCCGGGGCACCAGCAGGTTCACCGAGGAACACTTCAGCCTGCGCTGGATCTACACGCACATGATCGAGGAGTACGCCCGCCACAACGGCCACGCCGACCTGATCCGCGAGCGGATCGACGGCGCCACCGGCGACTGACGTCACCCCAGGCGGGCGCGGGCACTCCGTACGGGGCCTCGGATCACCCGTGCGGGGCATCCTGCGCCCGTCCGCTCCCCAAAGCGGCGCGAACCCAGCAGAGTTGCGCGCGTGCACCGAACGACGACGACCGCAGCGCTCCTGGTCTCCGTGGCCGTCTCGGCCCTCGCCGGCTGTGTGACCGTCCAGCGACCGCCGAATCCCGGCCCGCCACCCGCGTCCTCGCGTCCCTCATCGCCGCGCCCCGACGGCAGCGGTGAACCACGCGTCGTCCAGGCGCCGGCACGGGAGGCGCTGGAGATGGTCGGCCCCTCCCCCCGCCCGTCGCCGCCCCCGGCCACCCCGGACCGCGCGGCGCGGCCCGCGCCGGTCGTGCCGCAGCGCACCGCGGCGGCCCCGCCGCCGAAGCAGACCCGCCCGGCTCCCCACGTCGGGGTACCGCCGGCCGTCTCCGACGCGTTCCCCAAGGACACGGGCGTGTGCGCGCTCGGCCGCAGGTACGGGGGCTGGAACCCGGACAGCCCAGAGGCGACCATCTGCCGGGATACATACGGGCGTTGAGGCCCGCGCGCCCCAGCGTCGAATTCCCGCCTGCCGCGCGACGCCTGGCACGCCCTCCGCCACCGCCTCAAGGGCGTGGGGACCCCCGGCCCCGTTGTCGTCGGACCCCGGCCCCGTTGTGGACGGACCCCGGCCCCGTTGTCGTCGGTCGCCGACTCCCCCACGCTCGGACGTGCTCACGCGGGAGCACCCCGATCGCCGCCGCGCGGCCCGCCCTCCGAGCGGACGACGGGAAGGTGACGACAGGGCCTACGGCCACTGTCTCGGCGGCCCCGGAGTCCCGTCTCCCAGGCCGTCCCTGGGACCGGGTCCGGGTCTGCCGGACGGCGGTTCCTCCGCCTCCTCTGCCGCGAGCCGTCGCTCCAGGCGGCCGATCGCCGCTCTGATGCCCTCGCCGTAGCCGTCGTCGCCGAGCGCGAGCGCGCCGACCGCGGACCGGGCCAGCCGCAGATGGGCGCGGGCCGCCTCGCGGCGGCCCAGCTTGACGTAGTCGGCGGCCAGGTTCAGCTGGAGCGAGGGGTACAACGCGTGTGCCGCGAGAGCGCTCTCGTGGTCGGCCAGGCGCTCGTCGGTGAGCTCCTCGGCGGCGGACAGCGCTCTGAGGTCCCAGGCGAGTTCGTCGGCCGGGTCGTCCTGGGTGTCCGCCATGTAGTGCGCCAGAGTGCAGCGGTGCAACGGGTCGCCGTCCTCGCCGATCTCCGCCCACAGCCCCAGGAAGCGGTCCCGGGCCTCCTCGCGGTCACCGGCGTGGTGCAGCATGACGACCTGTCCGATGCGGGTCATGACGGCGTCCGGTGCCGCCTGTTCCTGTCGCTTCGCCACCGCGCCCTCCATGCTCGTCACCGTCATCACGACGCTAACCGTCGCCACGGACAATCAGGCTCAGGCAGCTCCGTACGGCACTGGGCCAAGCCGGTGACGACAGGTCGGGCCGGCGAAGGCGACCGGCCGTACGCGGAGGACCCCCCGTCGTGCCCTCCGCGTACGCGCGGCCCGTCCGGCCTGGCACCTCCCCGGGGGTCAGCCCAGGTTCGGGATCGTCCAGTCGATCGGCTCGTGTCCCTGCCGGGCCACCGCCTCGTTGATCTGCGTGAACGGACGGGAGCCGAAGAACTTCTTCGCCGACAGCGGCGAGGGGTGCGCGCCCTTGACCACCGCATGCCGCGTCTCGTCGATCAGCGGCAGCTTCTTCTGTGCGTAGTTGCCCCACAGCACGAACACCGCCGGGTCCGGCCGTCCGGCCACGGCACGGATCACCGCGTCGGTGAACTTCTCCCAGCCCCTGCCCTTGTGCGAGTTCGCCTCGCCGCCGCGCACGGTCAGCACCGCGTTGAGCAGCAGCACGCCCTGCTCGGCCCATGGCATCAGATAGCCGTTGTCCGGGATCGGCGTGCCCAGCTCCTCGTGCATCTCCTTGTAGATGTTGCGCAGCGAGGGCGGGATCTTCACCCCGGGCCGGACGGAGAAGCACAGGCCGTGCCCCTGGCCCTCGCCGTGGTAGGGGTCCTGGCCGAGGACGAGCACCTTCACCTTCTCGTACGGCGTGGCGTCGAGCGCGGCGAAGACCTCCTCGCGCGGAGGGTAGACGGGACCCTTGGCACGCTCGTCCTCGACGAACTCCACGAGCTCCTTGAAGTAGGGCTGCTGCAGTTCGTCGCCCAGAACGCCCCGCCAGGACTCCGGCAGCATGGCGATGTCGGTCACGTCAACTTCCTCCGATGTGCGGTCACTTCCAGGTACGGAACCTACAGGCGACCACTGACAACCGGCTTGCGGCCCCCACCCCGGGGGCGCGCTACCAGCTGGTCTTCCGGGACAGCTCCCACATCATCATGATCGTCGACGGGTCCAGCGCCCGCTCCCCGCCGGAGATGTCCTCGCTCGCGGCCAGGAACTGCTTGCCCTGCCACAGGGGCAGCAGCCGGGCGTCGTTCACCAGGATCTGCTGGGCCTGCTGGAACTCCTTGACCACGTTGGCACGGTCGCTCACGCGCCGCGACTGCGGCAGCAGCACCTTGCTGATCTCCGGCGACGGATAGGGCGTGCCCAGCGCGTTCTGCTCGCCGACGAACGGCGCGATGTAGTTGTCGGGGTCCGGGAAGTCGGGGAACCACCCCCGGCCGAACACCGGGTACTCCCCCTTCTGGTAGCCGTCCACGTACGTCTTCCAGGGCCGGCTTCTGAGGGTGACCTGGAACAGGCCGGAATTCTCGAGCTGCTGCTTGAGCGCCTGGAACTCCGGGCCCGTCTCGGAGCCGTACCGGTCGGTGGTGTACCACAGGGTCAGCGGGACCCGCTCGGTGATGCCCGCCGCGGAAAGGATCTTGCGGGCCTTGGAGGCGCTGGGGTCCCCGTAGTCGTCGAAGAAGGGCGTGGTGTGCCCGGTCAGGCCCGCCGGGACCATGGAGTAGAGGGGTTCGACGGTGTCCTTGTAGACGTTGTGGGCGATCGCGGCCCGGTCCACCACCTGGGCGACGGCCTTGCGGACGGCGAGCTTGCCGGCCCACGGGTCCTTCGGGTTGAACACCAGGTAGCTGATCTCGATGCCGGGGTTCTCGACGAGCTGGATGCCGCCCGAGGACTCGTGGCGCTGGAGGGCCACGATGTCGGAGGAGGCGAGACCGCGGTAGGTGATGTCGATCTTGTGGTTCTTCAGGGCGTCGACCATGCCGGCGGAGTCCTGGAAGTAACGGATGGTGACGGCGTTGTTCTTGCGGTCGGCGTAGCCCTCGTAGCGGTCGTTGCGAACGAGCCGGGCCTCCTTGCCGTCCTCGTAGGACCGCAGCGTGTACGGCCCCGACCCGGTGATCCCGCCGTCGTCGCGCACCCGCGTGGCGGGGTAGTCGCCCGGGTCGACGATCGACATGGCCGGGGTGGCGAGGACGAACGGGAAGGTGGCGTCCGGTTCGTTCAGGTGGAAGACGACCTCGCGGTCGCCTCTCACCTCCACCCGCTGGAGGCTGCCGAGCAGACCCGCCGGACCGCCGGACACGTTGATCCGCTTGATCCGGTCGATCGAGTACTTCACGGTCCGGGCGTCGAGCTTGTCCCCGTTGGAGAACGTCAGCCCCTTGCGCAGGACGCAGCGGTAGACAAGGTTCGTCCGGTCGGTGAACCCGCAGCTCTCGGCGGCGTCGGGCCCCGGCAGAACCGCGCCGTCGGGGTAGTTCAGCAGGGTCTGGTAGACGTTGCGGAACAGTTCCCAGGAGCTGTCCCAGGACGCGGCGGGATCGAGGGTGCTCGGCGCGCTGGTGGTGCCCACGACGATCGGCCCCTTGTCGTCGGATGACTCCGAGGAGAGCGCACCGCACCCGGCCACCAGGGACAGGGACGTGATCGCCGCCAGCCGACGCAGACGGTTCCGGTTGAACACGCGCACACTCCTCGATCTGCCGTACCAGGGGTCGGCGGCAGACCATACCGCAGCACCCCGCCGACCGGACCGGGTCGGGCGAGGGCTGTGACCAGCGCGTTCCATGACGACGTTGTCATCTGTCCGGGTGTCTCGCGTACATCGGCACGGGCGCCCGAAGTGTCAACGGACGCCCGTGCCGCGGGGCCCGTGTCGCGGGCCCCTGCCGTCAGACCGCGGCGTTCAGATAGTGACCACCGTCGAGGACGAGCGTCTGACCGGTGATCCAGTCGGACTGGTCCGAGGTCAGGAACGCGGCGGCGCCGCCGATGTCGGAGGGCACGCCGAGCCGACCCAGCGGGTAGGACGCGGCGGCCTCCTCCTCGCGGCCCTCGTACAGGGCCTGCGCGAACTTGGTCTTCACCACGGCCGGCGCGATGGTGTTGACCCGCACCTTGGGTGCGAACTCGTGCGCGAGCTGCAGGGTCAGGTTGATCATCGCGGCCTTGCTGATGCCGTACGCACCTATGAACGGCGAGGCGTTCAGGCCGGCCACGGACGCGATGTTGACGATGGCACCGCCGTTGTCCTTCTGCCAGGCGTGCCAGGTCTTCTGGGCGAAGCCGAGCGCCGAGACCACATTGGTCTCGAACACCTTGCGGGCCACGTTCAGATCGAGGTCGGCGATGGGGCCGAACACGGGATTGGTCCCGGCGTTGTTGACCAGGAAGTCGACCCGTCCGAAGGCCTCCATGGTGCGTTCCACGGCGATGGCCTGGTGGTCCTCGTCGTGCGCCTTGCCGGCGACGGCGATGACGCGGTCGGCGCCGAGCTTCTCGGCGGCCTCCTTCAGGGCCTCCTCGGTGCGTCCGGTGATGCAGACGCGGTCGCCGCGGGCGAGGAGCGCCTCGGCGATGCCGTAGCCGATGCCGCGGCTGGCGCCCGTGATGAGGGCGACCTTGCCGGAGAGTGCGGGCAGTTCAGTCATGTGTGCGTCTCCCCCGGCCCTAGTCGAGCGGTCCGCCGGCGACGTACAGCACCTGGCCGGAGACGAACCCGGCGGCCTCGCCCGTGAAGAAGGCGATCGCGTTGGCGATGTCCTCGGGCTCGCCCACGCGCGCCACGGGGATCTGGGTGGCGGCCGCCGCCTTGAAGTCCTCGAAGCCCATGCCGACGCGCTCGGCGGTGGCCTTCGTCATCTCGGTGGCGATGAAGCCCGGAGCGACGGCGTTGGCGGTGATGCCGAACTTGCCGAGCTCCTTGGCCAGGGTCTTGGTGAAGCCCTGCAGACCCGCCTTGGCGGCGGAGTAGTTCACCTGGCCGCGGTTGCCGAGCGCGGAGGACGAGGAGAGGTTGACGATCCGGCCGAAACCGGCGTCGACCATGTGCTTCTGGCAGGCCCGGGACATCAGGAAGGCGCCACGCAGGTGGACGTTCATGACGGTGTCCCAGTCGGAGACGCTCATCTTGAACAGCAGGTTGTCGCGCAGCACGCCCGCGTTGTTGACGAGGATGGTCGGCGCGCCCAGCTCCTCGGCGATCCGCGCGACGGCCGCCTCGACCTGGGACTCGTCCGAGACGTCGCAGCCGACGGCGATGGCCTTGCCACCGGCGGCGGTGATCTTCTCGACGGTGTCCTTGCACGCGGCCTCGTCGAGGTCGATCACGGCGACGGCACGGCCCTCGGCAGCCAGTCGTACGGCGGTGGCGGCGCCGATGCCGCGTGCGGCGCCGGTGACGACGGCGACCCGCTGATCGGTGGTGGACATTGCTTGGTTCTCCTCGCCCTTGGAAAGCCTGGAACACCTTTGGAACGTCTGCTGAAAAGCCTCTGCGGCTGACGGTGCGCCCTCGGTGAGCGACCGCTTAGTACCTTCAGTAGACGTGACGCTAGAAGCCCTGGCACCCGGTGTCAACGGCACACCCGGTGCGTGTGATCCATTACCTCACCAGGAGGCCCAGCAACCGCTCCGCCTCGGCCGCCGGGTCGGCGGTCAGCCCGGTGTGCACGGGCCCGGGCTGCACGACCGTGGAACGCGGCGCGATCAGCCAGCGGAAACGCCGCCCGGCGTCGTCGCGCGCCGCCTGCCCGGCCGCGGCGCCGCCCGCGCACACGCCCTCGACGGCACTGAGCGCGGCGCGTACGCCCGCCACGTCCGCGTCCGGGTCCAGGGCCAGCAGTTTCCGCTCGTCGAGGTGCGTGAGGGCGGCGACGAACGACTTGGCGCGGCAGTACACCAGCACGCCCGCGTTGATGCACTCGCCGCGCTCGATCCGCGGTACGACCCGAAGCAGCGCGTACTCGAAGACGTCCCGCTCGCTCACTTGTCCCCCTGACGGGTCCGAAGGCCCTGGATGCGTTCGTGGATGACGGCGGCGCGGGCGAGCAGCGGCCGTGCGTAGGCCCGGCGCAGTTCCTCCGGGGTGTCGAAGCCGGGTTCGCCGGTCAACCACTCGTCCGGGACATGGGCGGTCACCTCGGCCAGCAGTTCCTCGGTGACGAGGGGCGCGAGGTCGGCGGCGGCACCCGCGACGTCCGGCGCGAAGGGGGCGAGGGCGTGGTCCGAGGCGTCGTAGGGGCGCGCGGCGGAGGCCTCGGCGCCGGGCCAGTTGTGGTGCCAGATCATGGTCGCGCCGTGGTCGATGAGCCACAGGTCACCCTGCCACATCAGCAGGTTGGGGTTGCGCCAGGAGCGGTCCACGTTGCCCACCAGCGCGTCGAACCAGACGATCCTCCCGGCCTCCTTCGGCTCGACCCCGAACGCGAGCGGGTCGAAGCCGATCGCGCCGCTCAGGAAGCCCATGCCGAGATTGAGTCCGCCGCTCGCCTTGAGCAGCTCCTGCACCTCCGGGTCGGGTTCGCCGAGTCCCAGCACCGGGTCGAGGCCGAGCGTCACCAGCCCGGGTACGCGCAGGCCGAGCCGGCGGGCGAGTTCGCCGCAGACGACCTCGGCGACGAGCGTCTTGCGGCCCTGTCCGGCACCGGTGAACTTCAGGACGTAGGTTCCGAGATCATCGGCCTCGACGAGCCCCGGCAGCGAACCGCCCTCACGCAGGGGCGTGATGTAGCGGGTCACGGCGACCTCTCTCAACATTTTCTCAGGCCACCCGTCTCTTCAACCTTGCGATCCACGGCCGACTTCTCAAGGGCGCGGCAGCGGGAATGGCCAGTCAACGGCCCTGGGGAGAATCCGGGGAGTTTGGACTGCCATGCAGCTCTCCCTGCTTCCCGAGCAGTCCGTCGACGGCAGTACGCCCCTCGCTTCCGGCCTCCGGCGTGAAGTGAGCATAGTGACCAAGGGTGATCGCGGGCGAGTCGGGAGGAGCGCGCCCCGCCCGCGGCGTCCCAGGACAGCAGTGTGTCGGGGCGGTCCGCCATCCAGAACCGCCCTCGGCTGCGGGCGGCGGCGCAGGTCAGGTCCTCCAGCGCCACGTAGAGGCGCTGCGGGTGGAACGGCCGTTCGCGCCGCCGGACGAAGGTGCTCACGCCGTGCTCGTCGCGCTCCTGCGGCAGCAGTGCGCTGGCGGGGTGCACGCGGGCGGCGGCCGCCGCCACGTCGAAGCCCGCCAGCAGAGCGGCCCCCAGGGCGCCACTGTCCACGCGTACCTTGCGTGCACCGGGGGTGAGCTGGGAGAGCAGCGCGTGGTCGGTGTCGTCGGCAGCCTCACCGCCCTCCCCACACGAACCGCCCTCGACAAGGGCGAGCACCGTCGGGTGTTCCAGCTGCCGGGCGAAGGTGTCGGCAACGGTGCGCTGGTCGGTCGGCGCGGCGGCGAGGCCCACATCGGCCAGGCCGTCGCCGTTGGACAGGTACGGCAGGACGAGCGCCGGATCGACCACGGTGACGACCCCCGTCAGCGCCAGCGGTGCCCCTGCCGCGGCGATGACCGGGGCCATGCCCTGGGGTTCGACGGAGTCCCACAGTTCCACGACGGCCAGCCGGCACCTGCCCTCCTCCGCGAGCCTCAGCAGTTCCGGGACGAGGTCCTCGCGCAGCGCGCAGCACGCGCAGTCGTTCACCAGGGGCGCGTCACCGCTGCCCAGCAGGCCGCCGACGTCGCGTACCGTGCGGCGCACCGTGCTGTCGAGGGCGGACGTCAGGTCGTGGTGCAGCGCGACCGAGCCCGGGACCGCACGCGGGATAACGTGAGATGGCGCACGCCGGCGAGCTCCCCGGCGTGACCAAGAGCAGTTGGTGACCCGCACCCGATCCGCCCACGCCGCGAGCCCTCTGGGCTACCGGCGGCGGCCCCACACCGGTGGTGTGGATGTCGCCGCCGCTCGAGAGGTCCGTGTGCCGTAGGTCCGCTCCTGAGCGCCGGCCGGAGGGCACGAGGGGGTCTTATGTCCTTCTGACAGCGGAACGACAGGCGTGTTTTACGCCTTGCTCATCCCGGACAGGTCAGGATCTCGACGGGGTCTGAACGGTCGGTGCCCGCAGACCGTACCTCCGTACAGATTTACAGAACGTCCGTGGAAGGGAACGTCAGCATGACCAGCGAATCGCTTCAGCCCGTCTCGGCGCCTGCCCGCCGCACCGTCGTGGCGGCGGCCGGCGTGACGGGGCTCGCCGTCGCGCTGACCGCGTGCGGAGGCTCGGACGACAAGTCGTCGTCGAGTCCGGCCGGTTCACAGGGCAACAGCAACAGCGGCGCGAGCACCGCCACCACGGGCGGGGGCGGCGGCGCCGCGGCCGGTTCCGGCGGCACGGCTCTGGCCAAGACCTCGGACATCCCCGAGGGCGGCGGCAAGGTCTTCGCCGACCAGGGCGTGGTGGTGACCCAGCCGTCGGCGGGCACGTTCAAGGCCTTCTCCTCCAAGTGCACCCACGCGGGCTGCGCGGTGAAGGACATCTCGAACGGCGTGATCAGCTGCCCGTGTCACGGCAGCCAGTTCTCGGCGACCGACGGCAGCGTGAAGAAGGGCCCGGCGACCCAGCCTCTGTCCGCCGCGAAGATCACCGTCTCCGGCGACGAGATCAAGCTGGCCTGACGTCCGCTAGTGCTGTGGCCGGAAAGGTTTGCCGGCAAGCTCGCGGCGTCCGGTGCGGTGCATCGCAAGGCGGAGCGTCGCCCGCGTACCGGATGTACTCGGGCGATGCGACAACGCGGCGAAGTGCCGTGCCGGACGTCGCGAGCCGGTGAACCCTTCCGGCCACAGCACTAGCCGCCGACCGCTCGACGCGGTGGTGCGAGGCGGGTCAGCAGCTCGTCGGTGGTCGTGATGGTGGCGACCAGGGCGAGGGTGTTGCGGATCATCGCGGGGGTGTAGTCGGAGGGCAGCCCCGCGATGGCGTCCGCGGCCACCACGGCGGTGTAGCCGCGGTTGACGGCGTCGAACACCGTGTTGGGGATCGCCACGTTGGCCGAGACACCGGTCACGATCAGGGTGCGGCAGCCCAGGTTGCGCAGCAGCGCGTCGACCTCGGTGCCCGCGAGGGGCGACAGTCCGTGCAGCCGGCGGACCATGAGGTCCTCTTCCCGCACCTCGATGGGCGCCGCGACCCGCACCGCCCTGGTCCCGGTCAGCTGCTGGACCGGGAGCCATTCGGCCGCGCGGAAGAGACGGGCGTTGCGGCTGCTTGCGCGGCCGTCCGGGCGGCGTTCGGCGATCGCGTGGATCACCTGTACCCCGCCCTCGTGGGCGGCGGCGACCAGCCGGGCCACGTTGGCGAGCGCCCCCGAGGAGCGCGCCTCGCGGGCCAGTTCGGGCAGCGCGCCGTCCGGGCACAGGACACCCTGCTGGCACTCGACGGTGAGCAGCACCGTGGCCGGGAGGTCCAGGAGGTCCCTGAGGTGTTCGCGTGACGGCATGGCTCCCCCCGTCGTCGACGGTCCGAAGCGGCGAGGCTAACGACCATTGCGGACGGACGGAAGACGAACCATTCTTTTCTGACGTGATGTCAGAGGATCTCTCTGACACGACGTGGGAGAAGAAGAGGGGGCCGCATGACCGTCACCACGCAGCGCCGGGGCCGGAAGATCATGATGACACCGGGTGAGCTGGACGAGTTCCTCGCCGACCAGCGCACCTGCCGCGTGGCGACCGTGTCCGCCGACGGCGCTCCGCACGTCAGCGCCCTGTGGTACGTCTGGGACGGCACCTCGCTGTGGCTGTACTCGGTCGTGCGCAGCAAGCGGTGGGCGGATCTGCGCCGCGATCGACGGATCGCCGTCGTGGTGGACACGGGTGAGGAGTACGACCAGCTGCGGGGCGCCGAGCTGTCCGGTACGGCGGAGTTCGTCGGTGAGATTCCGCGCACCGGGGAACTGCGCGCGGAACTCGACGTGCCGGAGATGCTGTTCGCCCGCAAGAACTTCGGCCTGGAGGAGATGCCGCACGACGGCCGCCACGCCTGGATCCGGCTGACCCCGACGAAGATCGTCTCCTGGGACTTCCGCAAGCTGGGCGGGTAGGCCCCCTATCCGCCCACCCGGGCCGTAACGGTCTCGCCCGCCGCGCGCAACGCCCCCACCGCCGCCCGGATCGAGGGGCGGCGGTCGGCGTCGGCCCGCCACACCACGTAGACGTGCCGGCGAACCTGTTGCCGCACGGGCACGGTCACCACCCCCGTCGGCACCGGGTCGCGCCCGAGGCGCGGTGCGATGCACACCCCGAGCCCGGCGGCGACCAGCCCGAGCTGGGTGTGCGTCTCCCCGGCGCGGTGCCCGACGCACGGCTCGATGCCCTTGGAGCGCAGGGTGAACATGAGCCACTCATGGCAGAACTCGCCGTCGCCCCACGTGATCCACTCGTCCTCGGCGAACTCCTCCAGGCCGACCTCCGCCCGGTCGGCGAGCCGGTGGCCGGCCGGCATCGCCACATCCGCCGGATCGTCCAGGATCGCCGCCTTCACCAGGCCGTCCGGCAGCGGCATCGGCTTGTTGTACCAGTCGAGGACGACCGCGAGGTCCAGGTCGCCGCGCACCACACCGGCCACCGCGTCCTCGGGTTCCAGCTCGCTCGAACGCAGCCGCAGCGCGGGATGGTCGGCGCGCAGCGCGGCCAGCGCGGTGGGGAACAGTCCGCGGGCGGCCGTGGGGAAGGCCGACAGGCGCAGTTCACCCGCCACCTGCCCGCGCTGCGCCTCCAGGTCGGCCTGGGCGAGTTCGACCTGCGACAGGATCCGCGCCGCGTGCTCGGCGAGCAGCCGGCCCGCGTCCGTGAGCCGCACCCCGCGCCCGTTCCTGGCCAGGAGCTGCTGCCCCACCTCGCGCTCCAGCTTGGCCATCTGCTGGGAGACGGCCGAGGTGGTCACGTGCAGCCCCTCGGCGGCGCCGCTGACCGAGCCGTGCCGGGCGAGGGCGTCGAGGGTGCGCAGACGCTCGAGGTTCAACATGTAAGCGATACTACGAGATACCGGGTGCAAAATCTCGATTGTGCTACGAGATCGTCTGGGCCATCGTGGGGGCCATGAGCACCGTCTCCACTCCGCGAACCGTCACCGTCCCCACCACCGCCCCTCGCCGCCGGGCCGCCCTCGACTGGCGGATCCGCTTCGGTGTCCTCTCGCTGATCTGGGGTTTCAGCTTCCTGTTCATCAAGGTCGGCACCGAGGCCTACGCGCCGTTCCAGGTCACGCTCGGCCGCCTGGTCTTCGGCACGGCGGTGCTCGCCGTCGCCATGTCGGTCAAGCGCGAGCGCCTGCCGCGCTCCGCCCGCACCTGGGGACATCTGGCGGTCGCGGGGTTCCTCCTCAACGCGCTGCCGTTCTCCCTCTTCGCCTACGCCGAGCTGACGATCCCGTCGACGCTCGCCGGGATCTGCAATGCGACTTCGCCGCTGTGGGGCATGGTCCTGTCCTTGGTGGCACTTTCGGAGGACCGGCCGACGCGGCGCCGGGTGGCCGGGCTCGGCATCGGCTTCCTCGGCGTGCTGACGGTGCTCGGCGCCTGGCAGGGCTTCCACGGCCTGGACCTGACGGGCACGGCGCTGGCCCTGCTCGCCTCGCTGAGCTACCCGGTGGGCTGGATCTACGTCCGCCGCACCCTGGCCGGCTCCTCCGACTCCCACCTGTCGCTGACGGGCGGCCAGTTGCTGCTGGCCACGCTGCAACTGGCCGTCGTCACGCCGGTCTTCACCACCCTGCCCGCGCACGTCGCGCTCCTGCCCCTGCTGGCCATCGCCGCACTGGGCGCGCTCGGCACGGGTGTGGCGATGCTGCTCCAGTACGGCGTGGTCGCCGAGGTCGGCCCGACGACGGCGCAGATGGTCACGTACTTCGTCCCGGTCGTCGCCATCGCGGCGGGCGTGGCGGTTCTGGGCGAGTCGCTGACCTGGTCGACGCCGGTCGGTGCGCTGATCGTCCTGGCGGGCGCGGCGCTGACCCAGTCCCGCCCCAAGGCCGAGCGGCACTAGTAGGACTCCGTTACGTCTGTCTGCGTGCCGTGTTCAGGGGCATGAGGACTGTGTGGACGCACATGAAGTCAATCGTGTTCGGGCGACG
>NZ_JBVKBA010000056.1:0-25923 GCF_055639175.1 Streptomyces sp. NPDC107546
ACCGGCACCTGCACCACCTGCCACCAACCCCTGCCCAGCAGAGCCACGCCAAGATCAAGAAAGACCTAACGGAGTCCTACTAGTGCTGTGGCCGGTATGGCCGGAAAGGTTCACCGGCTCGCGACGCCCGGCACGGCACCTCGCCGCGTTGTCGCCTCGCCCGAGTACATCCGGTACGCGGGCGACGCTCCGCCTTGCGATGCACCGCACCGGACGCCGGGAGCTTTCCGGCAAGCCTTTCCGGCCACAGCACTAGACGTAGCTCCGGGCAGGGGCCGGGCCCACGGCGGAGGCGATGGCGTCCGCCAGGGGCCCGGTGTCGTCCGCGGTCAGGGTCGAGACGGTGATCCGGATGCCGGGCGGCGCGCTCAGCCGGAAGCGGGCGCCCGGAGCGACGGCCCAGCCGGCGTGCAGCAGCCGGGCGACCGCTCCGGTCTCGTCGGGCACCGGCACCCACACGTTCATGCCTGTGACGCCGTGGGCCGTGACACCGCGCTCGGCGAGCGCGTCGATCAGCGCGCCGCGACGCCGCCCGTACTGCGCGGCGACCGCCCGCGCGTCCGCCGCGCCGTCCGTCCACAGACGGACCACCGCCCGCTGCACGAGCAGGCTCACCCAGCCGGGCCCGAGCCGCTGCCTCCCGCGCACCCGGTCCGTGGTGACGGTGTCCCCGGTGAGCACCGCGAGCCGCAGATCGGGTCCGTACGCCTTGGCGACCGAGCGGACGAGGGCCCAGTGCCGGGTGACTCCGGCAAGGGGATGGAGGGGCACGTCGACGATCCCATGGCCGTGGTCGTCCTCGATCAGCAGGGTCCCCGGATGATCCCGCAGCACGGAACGCAGGGCATGCGCGCGAGAGGCGCTCACCGCGGCGCCGGTCGGGTTCTGCGCCCGGTCCGTGACGATGAGGGCGCGCGCGCCGGCCTCCAGGGCGGCGCGTACGGCGCCGGGCAGCGGCCCCTCGTCGTCGACGCCGACCGGAATCGTGCGCAGCCCGAGCGCCGGCACGAGGTCCAGGGTCCTGCCCCAGCCGGGGTCCTCGACGGCGACGGCGTCCCCGGTCTTCAGATGGGCGGCGAGCACCCGCTCGACGGCGTCGAGCGATCCGGAGACGACGGCGAGCGGGCCGTCCGGCACCCCGTCGGCGTCCAGGGCGGCCCGCGCGAGGTGCGCAAGCTCCGGTTCCACGGCGACGTCGCCGTACAGCACCGGTGCGCGGTCACCCTCGGCGGCGGCCGACGCGAACGCCTCCGCCAGCGGGGGCAGCAGCGCCGGATCCGGGTTGCCGCTCGACACGTCGCGTACGCCCTCGGGCACGTCCACACGGATGTGGTCCCGGCCCGTCGTGGCCGGCGCGGGCCGTACCCGGCTGCCGCGGCGTCCGGAGGTCTCGATGACGCCGCGCTCACGCAGGATGCGGTACGCGGCCGCGACGGTGTTCGGATTGACGCCCAACTCGACGGCCAACTCCCTTTGCGGCGGCAGAAGTTGACCCGGCTCCAATTCCCCGGTACCCACCGCCCGCTCGACGTCGGCCGCAATCTCCGTCGCGCGCCGCCCTGTGAACCGATATTCTCCTAGCACAAAGCAAATTATGCACTAGTGCAATGGAGGGCGCACATGCAGGGGACCCGACAGCCGACACCGCGGCCCGCCGCCTACACCTCGACCGACCGCACCGTCCCCACGCGCTCCGCGGACCGTGCGTCGTACGACAAGGAACTGGTGCACGCGATACTCGACGAGGGCTACGTCTGCCATCTCGGCTTCGTCCGCGACGGCGCGCCGGTCGTGCTGCCCACGCTGTACGGGCGGGTCGGCGAGCGGCTGTACGTCCACGGTTCGACGGGCTCGCGCCCGCTGCGGATGACCGGCGAGGCCGACCCGGGGCTTCCGGTCTGTCTGACGGTGACGCACGTCGACGGCCTGGTCCTGGCCCGCTCGGCCTTCCACCACTCGATCAACTACCGCTCCGTGGTGGTGCACGGCATCGCCCACCAGGTCACGGACCCCGAGGAGAAGCGGACGGCCCTGGACGCGCTGGTCGACCATGTCGTACCGGGCCGCTCACACGACTCCCGGCCCGCCAACAAGAAGGAGCTGGCCGCCACCGCCGTGATCCGCCTCGACCTTGACGAGGTCTCCGCCAAGCTCCGCACCGGTGGCGCGAACGACGAGCCCGAGGACCTCTCACTCCCCCACTGGGCCGGCGTGGTCCCGGTCCGCAGGGAGTACGGCACCCCGCTCCCGGACGCCGGCCTGGCACCCGGCACCGGCGTGCCGGACTACCTGGCGGCCCTCTGAGGATGCCGTACGGGTGGGGATGCCGTACGGGTGCGGGGCCTTCCCGGAATCCTTGGACTGCGGGAAGGTCCCGCACCCCCGTCACACGAGGACCGGTTCCTCCCGCTGCTCCCGAGCACCGCGTGCCTCCGCGAGCGCGAGCCCCGCGACCGAGCCGAGCATCAGTGCCGTGCCGACGAGCGTCGCCGTCGTGAGCCGCTCACCGAGCAGGGCGATGGCCAGGACCGCCGCGCCGACCGGCTCGAGCAGCATGATCACGGACACGGTGGCGGACCGTACGACAGCAGCGCCCGCGAAGTAGAGGGCGTAGGCCAGGGCCGTGGGCACCGCCGCGATGTACGCCAACAGCCCCACCAGCACGGCGGGGTGGGCGGCGTGCGGGAGCAGCCCCTCATCCAGTGCGAACGGCAGCAGGCACAAACTGGTGACCGCGAACGCCGACACGGTCGTGGCGGACCCGTCGGCCGCGCCGTCGCGCCCCCACCATCGGGTGAGCAGCGTCATGACGCTGTAGCCGGCCGCGGACACGACGGCGAGCAGCACACCCCACGGGCGCGCGGTCGCGCCACCACCGCCGAGCACGAGCACCGCCAGCCCGGCGAGCGCCCCGGCGACGGCGCCCACCCCGCCGCCTCCGAGCCGCTCCCCCAGGGTGAGGCGGGCGCCGAGGGCGATCAGGACGGGACCGGCGCCGAGGGTGACGACGGTCGCCACCGCGAGCCCGGTGGCGGAGACGGCCGCGAAGTAGGCGGTCTGGAAGACGGCGAGCCCCAGCCCGGTGGCACAGGCCCGCAGCGCCCTGCGGCCGAGCGGCCCAGGTGCGGCGTTGCGGGCGGCGCGCGGGCGCAGCACGCGGGCGGCGACCAACACCACGAGCCCGGCCGCGCAGCGCCAGAAGGAAAGGGCGACGGGGCCCATATCACCGGCCCGGTAGACCAGGGATGCGGCCGCGCCCGCGGTACCCCAGGTGGTACCGGCGACGATCAGGTAGAGAAGGCCTCGCCCGACGGGCAGGCCGGAGGCAGCATTCGACACGAGTTGTCTCCGCAGAGGTGCAGAAGTTCGGCGAGGGACCCGTCATGCGCCGGGTCCGTGGACTTCTTCTGCGGGCAGCACACCGCTGCGCCCGGCGGTGTGCCGGGCGCGGTTTCCGGAGGGCCCGCCTCAGGCGGCCGGAGGCGGAAGAACGAGTGCGTCCGAATGCATGGTCAGCACCTTAGGCGGCGGCTTTGCGGGCCGACAACTCCCTTTCGTCGCGGGCGCTCGCGATCGGCTCCGCGGAGCCCTGCGCGGGCGCCGAGGACTGGGCGACGAACGCGCCCACCAGGACCACCGCACCGCCGATGATCTGCGGGGCCGAGAGGTGCTCGCCGAGCAGCACCCAGGCCAGCACGGTGGCGATGACCGCTTCGAGGCAGGCCACGACGCCCGCGACCTGGGGCGAGAGCCGGCGCACGGACAGCACGCCGGTGACGTAGGCGAGGACCGTGGCGATCAGCACGATCCAGGCCAGGAGGAGGACGGCCGGGACGCGCGTGCCGTTCATGTCCGCGGTGCCGGTGAGCACCGGCCAGTCCATGGTCCAGGGACGGGTGACGACGGTGAGCACGGCGGCGCCGAGGAGCAGTCCGTACGCGATGACGCCGAGCGGGTCGGGGGCCTGGTCGCCCGCCTCGCTGCCCTGGTCGGACAGGACGAAGTAGCCGACCTGGCAGCAGGCGGCGCCGAGCGCGAGCAGTATGCCGAGCGGGTCGAAGCCCAGCCCCGACCACACCTCGACGACGCAGGCGAGCCCGCCGACCGCGAGGACCACACCGACCGCCGCGGCTCGCGTCACCGGCCGCCGCTGCACCAAGCGCACCCAGCCGAGGACGAGCGCGGGCGCCAGGTACTCGATGAGCAGGGCGACACCGACGGGTATGCGCGACAGCGCGGCGAAGTAGCAGGCCTGGACGCCGGCGACGGCGAGCAGTCCGAACCCGGCGAGCAGTGCGGGGCGGCGCCGCAGCAGGGCGCGATGGCGTACCGCGAGCGGCAGCATCACGAGCGCCGCGCCCGTGACCCGCAGCCACACCACATGCAGAGGGTCGAGCCCCGCCTGGATCAGCGGCTTGGCCGCGACACCCG
Source organism: Streptomyces sp. NPDC107546 (assembly GCF_055639175.1). Lineage (NCBI taxonomy): Bacteria > Bacillati > Actinomycetota > Actinomycetes > Kitasatosporales > Streptomycetaceae > Streptomyces > Streptomyces sp. NPDC107546. The sequence continues at coordinate 4,432 of NZ_JBVKBA010000056.1, forward strand.
ATCCGCCGAAGGCGACCGCCGACGCGAGTGCGAGCCCCAACCCGACGCCTCTGCCACGGTTGCTCTGACTGCCCTGAGACGTATGCACCGGCACATGATGGCAGGAGACGACATGAGCGTCACCATCAATGGCTCCTGTCTCAGCGGCTGGACGGAACCACGCCCGCCACCTCGATCCGTTCCGACAGCGCCCTTACGTCGACGCCCGCGCGGCCGAGGACCTCGACGGCGCGTGACTCGGGGTCCGCGACCATCGCCGCGAGCAGGTCGAGCCCGCGTGCGTATGCGTCGCCGCGACCGGCAGCGCGCCCGTACGCCGCCCCCAGGGCGGTGGCCGCGGCGGGCGACCAGCCCTCCGGCTCCGTCAGCACCGGCACCGCGCCCGAGTCCTCGACGGTGGCCTGCCAGCGCAGGCCGTAGCCGATGGCGCGCTGGACGAGGTAGCCGAGCAGCCGGGCGACCTGCGGCCCGTCGAAGACGGCGCGCACCTCGGGGTCGGACTCCAGCAGCGTGTGCAGCAGGTGGGCGGTGTCGATCCCCCGGTCCCCGTCACGCAGCGCCCTCCTGCGGGCGCCGGAAAGCACCGCTGCCAGCTCCGAGGTGACCCTGGCATCGAGGTGGGACCGGTGCGTGCCGCGTTCGGCGGCCGGTCGCTGGACATGACGGGGTGGCACGTCCTCCACCCCATCAGTCCCAGCGGTCCGAGTCATCCTCGGCGGGCAGCATTTGCGCGTCCGACACAGGGTGGGCACGGCTGACCCGGTTCTCCTCCTTACGGATGACATCGCGCCCTTCCTTCTCAGGGGCCGCGCGTCTCCCTGCCCGCGGCCGGTGCGGGATGGGCGCCCCGCCGTTTCTGACTGTTCATCAGTATTGAATGTTGCAGATCCTGCGGCTACGTTCCGCGACACCACAGCTGCGCCCGGCGCGGCAGCCGACGCGAAGGGGTGGTCGCATGGCCGAAGTCAGCGCGGAAGCTCGCATCGAGGCCCCCGCCGAGAAGGTGTGGGCGGCGATCACGGACTGGTCGGCGTACGGCGAGTGGAACGCGACCCATACCGGCTTTCCCAAGGGCGGTCCCCAAACCCTCGCGGTGGGCGGGACCTTCGAGGAGAGCATGAAGCTGATGGGCTTCCCGGCCGAGGTCGCCTGGACCATCGACGAACTGCGCCCGGGGCGCGTGCTGTCCATCCGCGGCAAGGGGCCGATGGCCGTGGACCTCGCCACCCGGTACACGCTGACGCCCGACGGCGAGGCCACCTCGGTGCGGATCGACGGGGAGTTCACCGGCGCGGCGGTGGCCCTCATGGCGGGCAAGCTGAAGGACTCGGCGACGGCCGCACTGAACGAGTCGCTGCGCAGGCTGGGCGCACTGGTGTCCTGACGGTACGTCCGCCGACGCCATGGCGCCCCGCTGGACGCGCTGCCGCGGGGCGCCCTCACCTCACCGCGCCGTCAGTGCTCGTCGGCAAGGATCAGGTACAGCTTCTTGCGGGCCTCGTTGATGACCGCGAGGGCCTTGTCGCGCTGGTCCTTGTCACCGGTCTTCCAGACCTGGCCGAACGCCTCCATCAGACCGACGCCGGCCTGCCGGATCTCGTGCAGCGCCTCCCAGTCGACACCGCGCGAGGCCTCCTCCCACGGGGCGTCGGGGCCCTCGTCGGCCGCGACGCGACCCGGCTCGGTGAGCGAGAACAGCTTCTTGCCTCCCTCGCTCTCACTGGTGATCAGACCTTCGTCCTCCAGCAGCTGGAGGGTCGGGTAGACGGAGCCCGGGCTGGGCTTCCACGCCCCGCCGCTGCGCTCGGCGATCTCCTGGATCATCTCGTAGCCGTGCATGGGCCGGTCCTTGAGAAGGGCCAGGATCGACGCGCGTACGTCGCCGCGCCGCGCCCTGCCCCTCGGTCCGCCCCGGCCGCGCCCGCCCCAGGGGCCGCCCGGGCCGAAGAAGCCCGGTCCGCCGAAGCCGGGGCCACCGGGTCCGCCCGGCCCGAAGGGCCCGAAGGCTCCGCGTCGACCGTCGAAGCCGCCCCTCATGTGGTGACCGGGGCCGCCGTGGTGTCCGTGTCGCTCGTATCCGAAGTCCTGTCCATGGGAACGCATCCCCACCACTCCATTCCATCGTTGATCTGTCGCGATGCTTCAACGATATATCGGAACTGTTCACGTGACAAGGCCCTGCCGAAGCTCGGACAGAAACCGGGGCCCCGGCCGCCGACCGCCGACCGCCGACTGCCGACACCAGTCCAGCCGCCGCGAATTGGCCTTGGGCCGCCCTCGCCGAGGGCCTCTACCGTCGGCCCATGCGGATTCGTATCGTCGACGCCTTCACCGACCGCCCCTTCGCCGGCAACCCGGCCGGTGTGCTGCTCCTCGACTCCTTCCCGGACGACGACTGGCTCCAGAACGTTGCCCGCGAGGTCAACCACGCCGAGACCGCCTTCGCACACCGTCTGCCCGACGGAGGCGAGGCCGACTGGGCGCTGCGCTGGTTCGCCCCCGCCACCGAGGTCGCCCTGTGCGGCCACGCGACCCTGGCCACCGCCCACGTCCTGCACACCACGGGCGCCCACGAGGGCCCCGTGCGGTTCGCCACCCGCAGCGGTGTCCTCAGCGCCACGCCGCGCGACGACGGCTCGATCACCCTGGACTTCCCCACCGCGCCGCTCACCCCCGTCGAGATCCCCGACGGCGTGGCCGAGGCCCTCGGCGCCCAGCCCCGCACCGCCGTCGACACCGGGCCGGGCGTCGGTGACCTGGTCCTCGAGCTCGCCGACGAGAAGACGGTCCTCGGCCTCGCCCCGGATCTGCGAGCGCTCGCCCGCCACTCACAGCGCGGCATCATCGCCACCGCCCGCGCCGAGGACCCCTCCCACGGGTACGACTTCGTCTCGCGGTGCTTCTTCCCGAACGTCGGCATCGACGAGGACCCGGTCACCGGCAGCGCCCACACCGCCCTCGCCCCCTACTGGTCCGAGCGCCTCGGCCGCCCGGACCTCACCGGGCTGCAGGCCTCCCCGCGCTCCGGCCGCGTCCACACCGAGCTCCGCGGCGACCGCACCCTGCTCACCGGCCACGCGGTCACCGTCATCGAGGGCGAACTGCTCGCGTAACGGCACTCAGGGGCGCGCGACGCCCTCGTGCACCCCTGTCCGGCCCGTTCACGCCGTCGGCAGCCAGCCCACCTTCCCCGCCAGCAGCGCGTACCCCACGAAGGCCCCGATGTCGAGCAGTGAGTGCGCCACCACCAGGGGACCGACCCGCCCCCAGCGCCGGTACAGGTAGACGAAGACCACGCCCATGACCATGTTGCCGAAGAAGCCGCCGATGCCCTGGTAGAGGTGGTAGGAGCCGCGCAGCACCGAGCTGGCCACCAGGGCGGTGCCGGGGGTCCAGCCCAACTGGCCCAGCCGGCGCAGCAGATAACCGACGACGATGACCTCTTCGAGGACGGCGTTCTGCACCGCCGACAGGATCAGTACGGGGAACTTCCACCACACGTTCGGCAGCGCCTCGGGCACCACCGTCAGATTGGCGCCGAGCCCTCGGGCGGCCAGGTAGAAGGCGATGCCCGTGGAGCCGATCAGCGCCGCGACGGCCGCCCCGCGCCCGAGGTCCGGCCACGGCCTCCTCCGGTCGAAGCCGAGCGTGCGCAGCGACGCGCCCTCGCGCAGCAGGAAGTGCACGACCAGCGCGACCGGGACCAGCGCGGTGGCGATCCCGAAGAGCTGCCAGGCGAGATCGAGCCAGGGGCGGCCGGGCGCGGCCGAGGCGTTCATGGTGGCCGCCTGGTCCTTGAGCCCGCCGGGTTTGGTGACCGACCCGACAAAGCTGATCAGCGCGGAGACCCCGCTCGCCCCGAGCGAGAGGCCCAGCACCAGCAGCGTCTCGGCACGGAAAATCCGTCGCGTCGGTCCTTCCGCCGTAAAGGAATCGGCCACCGACCCTGCCTCCACCCGCACTCCGCCTCCAGTTGAGCGATCCCGCCTGGTCCCCATCTTCTGCCATACGGCTGTGTACGGGCACAGGGCTCAGCAGGGAGGGGCGCCTCGTCGGGGGAGACGGACGAAGGTGGCCGTGCGGCCGGTCAGCCCGGCCGCACGGGACTCCTCACCTCACGCCCGCCGGTTCCGGTAACCCGACCGGCCAGGTGTGGACCGGCTCTCCTGCGTGCATCAGCTCGCGGTACCGCACGGTCGTCGCGGCCAGCGCGGCGTCCCGGTCGAGCCCCCGCTCCAGGGCCCGGTGGAACATGGCGGCCTGCCAGCTGGCGCCGTTGACCCGCCGCCGGCACCGCTCCTCGATCACTCCGAGGTAGAAGTCCCGGTCGGCGGGTTCGACTCCCCATGCGTCCAGTCCCGCCTCGGCGAGCGGCAGCAGTTCGTCACGCACCAGGTCCACGGCCGCGACTTCGGTGGTCCCGCCGTACCGGCCGCGCTTCGGCCACTGCAGGCGTGCCTCGATGCCGTACCGGCAGGCCGCGTCGAAGTTGGCGGCGGCGGCCTCGAACGGCAGCCGCGTCCACACCGGCCGCGTTTCCTCGGCGAGGGCGCGGACCAGGCCGTAGTAGAACGCCGCGTTGGCGATCACATCGGTGACGGTGGGTCCCGCGGGCAGCACCCGGTTCTCCACCCGCAGATGCGGGACGCCGTCCGCGATGCCGTAGACGGGTCGGTTCCAGCGGTAGATGGTGCCGTTGTGCAGGACCAGTTCGGAGAGCTTCGGGACGCCTCCCTCGTCCAGGACGCGCAGGGGTTCCTCTTCGTCGCAGATCGGCAGCAGTGCCGGGAAATAGCGCAGGTTCTCCTCGAAGAGGTCAAGGGCCGAAGTGATCCAGCGCTCCCCGAACCAGGTGCGCGGCCGCACACCCTGCGCCTGGAGTTCCGGCGGCCGGGTGTCGGTGGACTGCTGGAACAGCGGCGGCCGGGACTCGCGCCACAGCTCACGTCCGAACAGGAACGGAGAGTTGGCACCGAGCGCGACCTGCACCGCCGCGACCGCCTGCGCCGCGTTCCAGAGGTCCGCGAAGCGGTTCGGGGTGACCTGGAGGTGCAGCTGGACCGAGGTGCAGGCGGCCTCTGGCGTGATGGACCGCGCGCTGCACTCGAGCCGTTCGACACCCTCGATGTCGAGCCGGAAGTCCTCGCCCCGCGCGGCCACGATCTGGTCGTTGAGCAGGGTGTAGCGGTCGACCGCGGAGAGGTTGGAGGAGACCAGGTCGTCGCGGTCGAGCGTCGGAAGAATGCCGATCATCAGGATCGAGGCATCCAGCTCGTTCGCTTTCCGGTCGGCATAGGCGAGCGAGATCCGCAGCTCCTCGGCAAGCCGGTCGAAAACCCGGCCGCCCAACCTGTGTGGAGCTATGTTGACCTCGAGGTTGAACATGGCGAGTTCTGTTTGGAAATCTCGGCTGGCAATCCTCTCCAGAACCTGGGCGTTCATCATTCTCGGAGTCCCGTCCTGCCCGACGAGATTCAACTCGATCTCCAGGCCCATCAGATTCTTGGGGCCATCGAACCGCTTCTCTTCCAGCAGTCGCGCGAGTCCCGTCAGGCACTGCCCCAGCTTGTCGCGGTAGTGCTGGCGATCGGACAGGTCGAACGGCCCTGCCACGACCTTCTCTCCCATCGAAGCGTCCCTCCTGAGATGGGCAGGCCGACGTTACGGCCGCTGCTGTCCCGGGTCACGGGGGATAATGCCCAGGCAACGCGATCGATAACGTCCCGGTGGCGACCGTCACCCGCTACGCTGGCGCCGGGCACATTCACGAGGCATGGAGCAGGACGCAGTTTCACGGTGCAACCGTGTCGTGAAAAACGCCGACGAGAATCAGCCGACCGCTACGGACAAGTATTCCGAGGTCGCCGCCCTGACGCCTGCGCAGGACCGGGACGAACCCCGCTTATCGCCGACCGGATATCACCTTGCCGACATAAGCGCGTCGTTCCGATGAAACAGCGCATGAACACGCGTCGTATAAACTTTGCGCACGGGGCAGAGAGTTGGCGCTCACGGTTCGGGCCCTGTCGTCAAAGCGCCGCCGTTCGTCCGGGCTCGGTTACCCCCATCCCTCCCTCTGACCCCGAGAGCTGACAGCGCCGTCCGCCCGCCCTACCACGCCCTCGCGCCCCCGTGCCTGTCGAATGAGAGGCGACCCACCATGCAGCTGCATGTCCCTTTGGCTCCCGCGCCCGCTCTCCGCTCCGTCCTCACGGCACTCGGTTCCCCCACCGCGGTCCGGGAGGCTCCCACCCCCTCCCTGCGCACGGCCCAGGGACCCGTGACCCCCGAACTTCCGCTGCCCGTCCATGTCCTGGACCGGATCACCCCGGCCGGCGCGTCGGCCACCCGGCTCGCCGGATGGCGATTCCTCATCCGCTCCGGAGGCCGCGCCGTGGCCGCCGCCGAGACCATGCTGACGCCCGACGGCTGGGCCTTCTCGCACTTCTTCGAGGGCCCGTACGTCGCCGCGACCGAGCGCGCCGTGCTCCAGGCGGAAACCTCGCTGAACGAGCCCTACCAGGCCCGGCTGCTGTCCGTGCCGGAGCTGTACATGCTCACCCTGTGGCTGCACGGCGACTGCACCGCCGACGGCGCGACGGGCCACCCGGCGGCGAACGACCTCCTGGTGCCGCTCGCCCCCGCGCCGCCCGGCATCGCGGCGCACCGCCCGCACCGCTTCGCCGACCTCCTGCCGATCCTGACCCACCGGGTCACCCGTACCCCGCTGCTCGGCCAGCCCGCATAGCCTCCGGGTCTCCTCTCACCGTGCCCCGCCGCCGGAGACGGCCGCGGGGCACGTCCCATGTTCGGCCATCGAACGCCTCCCACCGCCCTCGCTCGTTCGTGCCCGATCACGCTCTTACGAGGGGTGACATACGGGTCGGCCCATACGGACTAGCCCCTCCCGGCCACCACGAACCATCCGAAGTGACCGTGCGGTCGGGCTGAACCGTCCGGGCGGGGGACGCGTCATGAACCTGTGAGGAGCGGTGCTGCGAAATCCCTGCGGATCGACGCCCGTGGGGCAACACTGGGTTCCTGACCGACGTATCACCGACGGGGGGCGGCGATGAGCGACACGACGAGCCGCAGGACAGACACGACAGTCATCTCACACATACCGACAGAGCGAGAGATCCCCACCACCATGTGCCAGCACCAGCCACCGTGCCCGACCGCCCAATCCGCCGACCGGGAGTCCGCCCGACTCGTGGCGCACCACCCGGAGCAGGGATGGAGCCTGCTGTGCAACGGCGTGCTCCTGTTCGAGGACACCGGTGAGCTTCTGCCGGACGGCCAGATCATCGCCCCACACCGCCCGCTGGGCATCGACCAGGTGATGACAGCCGCCTGAGCGCGCACCAGGGCATCCGCTGCCCTGACACACGAGGGGCCGGCCGGAGACACACGCTCCGCACCGGCCCCGACGCATGTCCGAGGGTGATCACTCCTCGTAGGCGTCCAGCGGCGGGCAGGAGCAGACCAGGTTCCGGTCGCCGAAGGCCTGGTCGATGCGGCGCACCGGCGGCCAGTACTTGTCCGCGGCCGACACACCGGCCGGGAAGACGGCCTCCTCACGCGTGTAGGCGTGCTTCCACTCCCCACCCAGCGCCGCCGCCGTGTGCGGCGCGTTGCTCAGCGGGTTGTCCTCCGCCGGCCACTCGCCCGAGCCGACCTTCTCGATCTCCGCGCGGATGGCGATCATCGCGTCGCAGAACCGGTCCAGCTCGGCGAGGTCCTCCGACTCCGTGGGCTCGATCATCAGCGTGCCGGCCACCGGGAACGACATCGTCGGCGCGTGGAATCCGTAGTCGATGAGCCGCTTGGCGACGTCGTCCACGGTCACTCCGGTCGCCTTGGTCAGCGGCCGCAGGTCGATGATGCACTCGTGCGCGACCAGGCCGCCGGGGCCGGTGTAGAGGACCGGGTAGTGCGGCTCCAGACGCTTGGCGATGTAGTTGGCGGACAGCACGGCCACCTGCGTGGCGCGCTTGAGGCCCTCGCCGCCCATGAGCCGGACGTACGCCCAGGAGATCGGCAGAATGCCCGCGGAGCCCCAGGGGGCGGCCGAGATCGGGCCCACGCCCGTCTTCGGACCGGCCTCGGGCTGCAGCGGGTGGTTCGGCAGATACGGCGCCAGGTGCTCGCGGACCGCCACGGGGCCGACACCCGGACCACCGCCGCCGTGCGGGATGCAGAACGTCTTGTGCAGGTTCAGGTGCGAGACGTCGCCACCGAAGTGGCCCGGCTTGGCGAGGCCCACCAGCGCGTTGAGGTTGGCGCCGTCGACGTAGACCTGCCCGCCCGCCTCGTGCACGGCCGCGCAGATGTCGGCGACGTGCTCCTCGAACACGCCGTGCGTGGACGGGTACGTGATCATCAGCACCGACAGCTCGTCGCGGTACTGCTCGATCTTGGCCCGCAGGTCCTCGACGTCGATCTCGCCGTCCTCGGCGGTCTTCACCACGACGACCTTCATCCCGGCCATCACGGCGCTGGCGGCGTTGGTGCCGTGCGCGGAGGACGGGATGAGGCAGACGGTGCGCTGCTCGTCACCGTTGGCGCGGTGGTAGCCGCGCACGGCCAGCAGACCCGCCAGCTCGCCCTGGGAGCCGGCGTTGGGCTGGAGGGAGACCTTGTCGTAGCCGGTGACCTCGGCGAGACGCTCCTCCAGCTCGTGGATGAGCGTGAGGTAGCCCCGGGCCTGCTCGGCGGGCGCGAACGGGTGCAGCTGACCGAACTCGGGCCAGGTGACCGGCTCCATCTCGGTGGTCGCGTTGAGCTTCATGGTGCAGGAGCCCAGCGGGATCATGCCGCGGTCGAGCGCGTAGTCACGGTCGGCCAGCCTGCGCAGGTAGCGCAGCATCGCGGTCTCGGAGCGGTGCTGGTGGAAGACCGGGTGGGCGAGGTAGTCGTCGCTGCGCAGCAGGGCCTGCGGGAGCGCGTCCTCGATGGTGGCGTCCAGCCCGTCGATGTCGCCCCCGACGCCGAACGCGGTCCACACCGCGCGCAGCTGGGCCCGCCCGGTGGTCTCGTCGCAGGCGGCCGAGACGTGGTCGGCGTCGACGAGGCGCAGGTTGACGCCGTTCTCCCGGGCGGCGGCGACGACGTCGGCGGCCCGCCCCGGAACCCGGGCGGTGACGGTGTCGAAGTAGGCGCCGTGGACGACCTCGACCCCGCCGGCCGTCAGGCCCGCGGCGAGGACCGCGGTGTACCGGTGGGTGCGCCGGGCGATGTTCTTGAGGCCCTCGGGCCCGTGGTAGACGGCGTACATCCCGGCCATCACGGCGAGCAGCACCTGGGCGGTGCAGATGTTGCTGGTCGCCTTCTCGCGGCGGATGTGCTGTTCGCGTGTCTGCAGGGCGAGCCGGTACGCCTTGTGGCCGTCGGCGTCCACGGAGACTCCCACGAGCCGGCCGGGCAGGCTGCGGGCGAACTTCTCCTGCACCGCCATGTAGCCCGCGTGCGGGCCGCCGAAGCCCATCGGGACGCCGAAGCGCTGGGTGGTCCCGACGGCGATGTCGGCGCCGAGCTCGCCGGGCGACTTCAGCAGGGTCAGCGCGAGCAGGTCGGCGGCGACGGTGACGAGGGCGCCCAGCTGGTGGGCCTGGTCGATGAGGGGCTTGATGTCGCGTACGGCACCGGAGGCGCCCGGGTACTGGATCAGTACGCCGTTGATCTCCCGCTCGGCGACCTCGGCCGGGATGCCGGCGCTGAGGTCGGCGACGACGACCTCGACACCGGTGGGCTCGGCGCGGGTCTGGATCACGGCGATGGTCTGCGGCAGCGCGTCCGTGTCGACCAGGAACAGGCCCTTCTTGTTCTTGCCCATGCGCCGGGACAGGGCCATGGCCTCGGCGGCGGCGGTGCCCTCGTCGAGCAGGGAGGCGCCGGAGGTCGGCAGGCCGGTGAGGTCGGCGACCATGGTCTGGAAGTTGAGCAGGGCCTCCAGCCGACCCTGGGAGATCTCCGGCTGGTAGGGCGTGTACGCGGTGTACCAGGCGGGGTTCTCCATCACGTTCCGCAGGATCACCGGGGGCGTGAAGGTCCCGTAGTAGCCGAGCCCGATCATGGAGTCCAGGACCTGGTTGCGGTCGGCGAGGGAGCGCAGCTCGGCCAGCACCTCCGCCTCGGTGCGCGCGCCCGGCAGGTCCAGGGCGTCGGCGTTCTTGATGACATCGGGTACCGCGGCGGCGGTGAGCTCGTCGAGCGAGCCGTAGCCGACCTGCGCGAGCATCTTGGCCCGCGCCTCCTGGTCGGGCCCGATGTGGCGGTGCTCGAACGGAGTGCCCTGTTCGAGCTCGGAGAGCGGAATGCGCTGGGCGGTCATTGCGGAGGCCTCCTGGTCTGACGCGACCTTCGAGGGGCACCACGGCGCGGGTACCCCGACGGCCTCCCCCTCTGTCATCTCGACCTGAGAGCTTCACCGGTCCGCCCGAAGGCTCGCCGGCTTTCACCGTCGGTGAGAGCGGAAGCCGTCGACACCCGCCCTGCTTTCCAGAGTGACCTCGTCCGTGCGGTACCTGGGCCTGAGAGATTCCGGGGAGGATTTGCTCCTTCGGCGCCTCCGGATCGCTCCGGAGGACTCTCCCGCACGGGGTCAACGGCCGCTTGCCAGACTACCAGCGAGGACGAGTCGGCAGCCTGCGCGGGAATCTTCAAGTGGCCGCCTTCCCGAATGTGCTCTTTCGTAGTGCTTACGGATGGGTTGCGACCAGTTGGAGGGACCGTGCAGACCGACATCGATCCGCGGAATCTGATCGGCCGCAAGGCGTTCGACCGCAATGGCCACAAGATCGGCACGATCGACGAGGTGTACCTCGACGACGCCACGGGTGTACCGGAGTGGGCGGCCATACGGACCGGCCTGTTCGGCAGGGACGCGTTCGTCCCCCTGGAACCCAGCGAGCTGGTCGAGGGCGCACTGTACGTCCCCTTCGAACGCGCCCTGATCAAGGAGGCCCCCGACTTCGGCGTCGGCCGCCACCTGTCGCCCGAACAGGAACTGCAGCTCTACCACCACTACGGCCTGGACGTCTCGGCACCGCCGCCGCCGGACCGTGACTTCGGCCGCTTGGCGGGGTCGGACGAGGCCTGACGGGTCGGGGGGCGGACTGCCGTGCCTGCTCACCGGTGTCAGACGCCCGTGCCCGTGGAGGCCGGGCGCCCCGCGATCTCGGGGACGTCGGGTACAAGGGGCAGCGGGTCCGCCGGCTCCAGTTGAGGGTCGTCGACGCTGAACGTGCGGACCCGGCCCGGCTCCGACTGCGGTGTCTCGAACCGTACGGTCACCCTCCCCAGCCCGCTGCCCTGCACCCATCCCGGCCCGTACTCGGCATGACGGACGTCGTGCCCGGCGAGCCAGATCCGCTCCGGTGACGCCGCCGGCTCTTCGACGAGGGGCTCCTCCGCCTCCGGTCGCTCGTCCGTCGTGGCCTCCCCCGCCGCCAGGTGGGCCTGCGCGAAGAGGTCCTCCTGTGTGTAGTCGGCAAGTCCGCTGACTCCGACCCCCAGCAGCCGTACCCCGCCGGTCGTGTCCACGGGCTCCAGCAGCCGCGCCGCCGCCTCCCGCACCACCGCGGGATCGTCCGTGGGCCCCCTCAGGGTCTCGGACCTGGTCAGGGTGGAGAAGTCGTACCTCCGCACCTTCAGCACGATGGTCCGCCCCGACAACCCGGCGTCCCGGAGCCTGCGCACACACCGGTCCGCCAGCCGCTGCACCTCCAGGCCGATCCGCAGCCGGTCGTGGATGTCGACGTCGTAGGTGTCCTCGACGGATACCGACTTGGCCTCCCGCTCGGCGACCACCGGCCGCTCGTCGTGCGCCAGCGCCATCGCGTACAGCGCCTGCCCGTGCGCCTTGCCGAGCAGCCGTACGAGCTCGTCCTCGCCCGCCTCGGCGATCTCGTCGATCGTGGTGATCCCGGCCCGCCGCAGGTGGTCACCGGTCGCCGGGCCGACCCCCGGCAGCGTGCGCACCGGCATCGGACCGAGCAGCGCGCGCTCGGTACCCGGCCGGATCAGTACCAGGCCGTCCGGCTTGGCCTGCTCCGAGGCGATCTTGGCGAGCATCTTGGAGGCGGCGAGCCCCACGGACCCCGTCAGCCCGGTGACGGCCCGGATGTCCACGCGCAGCTTCACGCCCACCAGCCGCGCCGACTCCTCGTCCCAGGCTGCTCCCCCGGCCTCCAGGTCCACGAACGCCTCGTCCAGGCTCAACGGCTCCACCAGCGGCGACAGGCCACGCAGCAGGGTCATCACCTGCTCGCTGATCCTGCGGTAGATCCCGAAGCGCGGCACCAGATACGCGGCGTTCGGCGCGAGCCGGCGTGCCTGGGCCATGGGCATCGCCGAGTGCACCCCGAAGACCCGCGCCTCGTACGACGCCGTGGCCACCACTCCGCGCGGCCCCAGCCCGCCCACGATCACGGCCTTCCCGCGCAGGCTCGGCTTGGCCGCCTGCTCCACCGAGGCGTAGAAGGCATCCATGTCGAGGTGCAGGATGGTCGGCGCGGTTCTCACATCTCCGATGCTGCCCTACGCCACTGACAATGCGGCTGTGCCGCGGCCCGCCTCTCAGACGGCCCGGTTGCGCCGCCGCGCCAGCTCGTCCGCCGGGTTGGGGCCCACGATGGTCTCACCCGTGTCGACACGTTCACCGTGCAGCTGCGACAGCGCGTTCTCCACGTCCCGCCACACGACGCCCACGGCGATGCCGAAGATGCCCTGACCGCCCTGGAGCAGGGCGTGAACCTCGTCCGGGGACGTGCACTCGTAGACCGTCGCGCCGTCGCTCATCAGCGTCATCCGCTCCAGGTCGCGAAAACCTCGCTCCCGGAGGTGCTGGACCGCGGTACGGATGTTCTGCAGGGACACTCCGGTGTCGAGGAAACGCTTGACGATCTTCAGGACGACGACATCGCGGAAGCTGTACAGCCGCTGTGTCCCCGACCCGTAGGCGGGGCGCACGCTCGGTTCGACCAGACCGGTCCTGGCCCAGTAGTCCAGCTGCCGGTAGGTGATGCCCGCGGCGGCGCACGCGGTGGGGCCGCGATAGCCGATGTCCTCGGAAGCCGCCCCTGAGCCGCCCGGCACGGGTGTCGGCCGCTGAGGGGCGGAGCCGGCCGCGTTGCCGTGAAGCCGGTACGGACCGCTCTCCCCCAGACTGCGTCCAGGGGCACCCCCAGCCGTACCGCCGCCGCTGCTTCTCACGCCGACCTCCGTCCTTGACCTGCCTTCTCGACGGTAGGCAGTCACCACGGGTGCGTCAACGATCGCCACACTCGGCACGCCGAGTGATAATCACCCTAGGAGTGGTTTCCCGTGCCCTCCCGCGGGGAAAGGCTAGCCGAATGCTCCCGCGGCCCTCGAGGGCGGCGGGTGCCTGCCCCTCTGTCACACCGCCCGACGGCCGCCCACGGCGGCGAGACCCGTCCGGCCCCCGGCACACACGGCTTCGTGCCCTGGGCCATCCCCCTTCAACGCAGTGCGCAAGCCCACACCGCGGTCGGCGCGCTCGAGCCCGCGCCCGGCAAAGGGACGCCCCAGACACACGGGCAAGCCGCGGAGACCGCGTCACCCGCCGGTCCAACCCTCCGGAGGGACCCTCACTGGCTGCTGGTCCCGAAGTCCTCCGGTGAGATCTGGTCGAGGAACTCGCGGAACTTCTCGACCTCGTCCTCCTGCTCGTCCGGGATGGCGATCCCCGCGTCGTCCAGCACCCCGTCACTGCCGTAGATCGGCGTGCCGGTGCGCAGCGCGAGCGCTATGGCGTCGGACGGGCGGGCGCTCACCTCGACACCGCTGGCGAAGACCAGCTCCGCGTAGAAGACGCCTTCACGCAGATCCGTGATGCGCACTTCCGTGAGCTCCTGCCCGACGGCCTCCAGCACGTCCTTGAACAGGTCGTGCGTCAGAGGTCGCGCGGGGGCCATGCCCTGCTGGGCGAACGCGATGGCCGTCGCCTCCCCGGGGCCGATCCAGATGGGGAGGTAACGGTCGCCCCCCACTTCACGCAGGAGCACGATCGGCTGGTTGGAGGGCATCTCGACCCGGACACCTACGACATCGAGCTCGTTCACACAGCAACCCTAGGCCGTGCTCGGGATGTTTGGGTAGTCGGGCACAGAACGCCTGGACGATCCGCCCACGGCGAACGCCCGGATCAGGGCAGCCGCACGCCCAGCGCGGACTGCACCAGCGCCGCGTGCAGTTTCACCGCGAGCCCCGCGAGCTCCTTCGTACGGGCCTCGGCATGCGCCCTGGTCTGTGGATTGCGGTGGCGGCGCAGCGGGGCCACCACCTGGTCCACCAAGCCGGCCTCGCGGTCCGCGGCGGCCTTCACCGCGCGCAGATGGCGTGGCTCGATGCCGTGCCGGCCCAGTTCGACCACGAGAGTGGCCACGGTGATCGCCTCGGCGTCGTAGGTGCCGTCCGGCAGCGGGGCGAGCAGCCCGTACGACTCCCACTCCTGAAGCTGCTCGGCACCGATCCCGGCGCCCGCCAGCAGCTCCTCGCGGCCGATCCGGACCGGCGCGGGGCTCTCCGGCTCACCCAGGAGGTCTCCGAGCAGCTCGCCCTCGCCGGTCTCCCCGGGTCGGCCCAGGGACGGCAGCCGCACCTCCTCGCCCCGTTCCAGGGCGTCCAGGTGCTCGCGGATCACCTTCAGCGGCAGATAGTGGTCCCGCTGCATCCTCAGCACCTGGCCGAGCCGCTCGACGTCACGCGCACTGAACTTGCGGTACCCGGAAGGGGTCCGCTGCGGTTCGATGAGCCCCTCTGACTCCAGGAATCGGATCTTGGAGATGGTGACTTCCGGGAACTCCTCGCGCAGCACGTTCAGCACCGTGCCGATGCTCATCAGCCGGCCGTCCGCCGCGGCGGTGCCGCTGTCGGCACCGCCGCTCGGTGTGTGAAGCATGGACCCTTCCCCGTGCGGGTCAGATGCCCCGCTGGCTCGCGTAGAAGACCAGCCTGTACTTGCCGATCTGCACCTCGTCGCCGTTGTGGAGCGCGACCTGGTCGATGCGCTCTCGGTTGACGTACGTGCCGTTGAGACTGCCGACGTCGGCGACCGTGAACATGCCGTCGGGGCCCCGGCGGAACTCGACGTGGCGGCGCGAGACCGTCACGTCGTCCAGGAAGATGTCGCTCTGCGGATGGCGCCCCGCCGTGGTCAGCTCGCTGTCCAGCAGGAAGCGGCTGCCCGAGTTCGGGCCCCGGCGCACCACCAGGAGCGCCGAGCCGAACGGAAGCGCCTCCACGGCCGCCTGTGCCTCGGGAGACAGCGTCGGCACCGGCGTCTGGCCGGTGGCCTCCGCGTCGTAGGCCTCCAGGCCCGAGATGGAGATCGTGGACGTCGTCTCCGACGCACGCTCCGGAACCGCCCCGGCCCGCAGCGGCGCACCGCAGTTGGAGCAGAAGCGGCTGTTCTCCGCGTTGCGGTGACCGCACCGCGTGCACACCAGGGCCGACATGTCCCCGAAACCTATGCCGCCGGACGCGGCAGGGTCAACAGACGGCGCGCCCTGACCTCCGGAAATGTGACCACCCGGACCACTGACCTGATCGCGGAACAGGGGCCGCTGGCCCTCCGCGTCTCCCGGCTGTGCGCGATGGCGGGCAGTCGCGTTGTCGCTACCCTCTCGCGCGCTCTTGCCGAACAACTTCGCAAACAACTTCACGGGCGATTCCCCTTGACCGAAACAGACCCGCCCGTGGGGCAGGACGAACCCTGACTGCGTACACCGGCCGACCCGGACATCCTCACAACGTCCGTTTCCACCAGACAGTTTCCACCACGCACCACCCAATCGGTGCGCCGACCCCCCGCAACCTCAATGCCCCTGCCGGACTGCCGCCATGCACCCCCGGTTCACTGGGAGGACGACCGAGCGTAGTCAGGCCGCTTCGCCGCTCGCAAGGCGTCCACGACGATCTTCGTGGAACGCTCCACGGTGACCGTGGCCTGCTCCTTCTCAAGAGTCTGCACCACGCCTCCGGGGATGTTGAGCGCCGGCTCGAGGTCCTGCGGTTTGCCGATGACCTTGAAACGATAGGGCTGGGTGATCTTGTTCCCGTCGACGCTGACACCCTTCCCGGCGTCCGACAGATAGGTGCCGGCGACGACCCGTACGCCGTTGACCTCTATCGCCTCCGCCCCGGCCGCGCGCAGCTCCTGGATCGCGTCGAGCAGCATGTCCGCCTGGACCGTCCCCTTCGGATCCTGGACCGTCATCGTGATCCCGGGCCCTTCGGCGGCCACCGTGCCCGCAAGGATGCCGAGTTGCTTCTCCTTCTCGGTGGTCTGCTTGCGGGCCTCCTCGGCCCGGTCCGAGCTGTTCTCCAACTCGGCCCGCTGATCCTCGAGACCCTGCTTCTCGTCCTGAAGACGCTGCGTACGGTCGTCGAGTTCATCGAGGATGCGCACAAGATCCTCTTGGCGTGCGCCGCGGAGGGCACCGCTGCCGTCGCTGTTGGAGGCGACCTGGATGGCCAGGCCGAAGCCGAGGCCGAACAGCAGTACGGCCACGATGAGTTGGGCACGGGTGACGCGCGGCGGCCACAGTCCCTGCACCAGGCGCTGACGACCGGTCAGTCCCGTGGTCTGCTCGTCGTCCACCGTCTCCGACGTCTCGGGCGTCGCGGCCGGCACCTCCTCGGGCAGTTCCCTGCGCAGCCGGTGCTCGGAGGTCTGCGGCTGCTCGGTCGTCTGGTCCTCGTTGCTCATCGACCTCACGCCCGGAACACGTGCCGGCGGATCGCCGCCGCGTTGGAGAAGATGCGGATGCCGAGGACGACCACCACCCCGGTGGACAGCTGCGCGCCGACGCCCAGCTTGTCGCCCAGGAACACGATCAGCGCCGCCACCACCACATTGGACAGGAACGACACCACGAAGACCTTGTCGTCGAAGATGCCGTCGAGCATGGCCCGCAGACCACCGAACACGGCGTCGAGCGCTGCCACGACGGCGATCGGAAGGTAAGGCTCGACGACCGCCGGGACCTCGGGCCGGACCAACAGGCCGACCACCACTCCGACGACGAGGCCCAGTACCGCGATCACGATGTGCCCTTCCCTGTACTCGGTTGTGCTGTTCGTACGATCACACTGGGTGCGGCGGGCAGCCGGAGGTCACCCTCGGTGGAGATGCCCGTCCGGATCCCGTAGTTCTCCTGCAGCGCGTGCAGGTAGAGCCCGTCGGCGCTGTTCTGGAACCGCGTGCCGAGCCTGCCCCCGTCCCCCACCGCGAGCACCGTGTACGGCGGCACCAGCGGCCTGTTGTCCACCAGTATCGCGTCACCCGCGGCCCTGATCGCCGACAGGGCCGTCAGCCGCTGCCCGTTGATGGCGATCGCCTCGGCACCCGACTCCCACAGCCCGTTCACGACGCGCTGCATGTCCCGGTCGCGTACGCGCCCCGTGTCGGAGAAACCCGAGGTCTCACGCGGGTTGCCGTCACCACCCGTGGTGGCTTCCTTCGCGTCGTCGACGACGAGTTTCACCCCAGGGCCGCGCACCGCGACAGCGCCTGAGAGGATCCCCACCAGGTCGGCCGGGTCGCCGCCCCGGTCCTGCCGCAGCGCCGCACGCTGCCGGGCGCTCACGTCGTCGCGCAGCTTGTCGACCGTGCCCTCGAGCTTGTCCGCGGCGGCGGTCTCGCGCTGGATGCGGTCGATGAGTTCCTGACGCTCCTTGGCGACCGTCGGCGCGGCGATCCGCGCCTGCGCGGCGCCCACGGTCACCACCAGGGCGGCGAGCACCAGACCTGCCGCGAGACCGAGCTTCGCCCGCACCGTCCTGGGCATGCCGGCAGCGCCCTCGGATCTCTTGCGGGTCGCGGCCTCGGCGTATCCGTCGTCGAGGCTGTGATCCATGACGTTGGTGAGCAACGACATGGAGGCGTCCGGGCGCGAGGGGCGCGTCGGTGTGCTCCGAACGGGGGGCGGCTGCGGCATGCCGCACATCGTCGCACGTCGCGCGCGCTACCTCCGAATGGCCCCACCCGCGTGCCGGACAGACCCCCTTGGGGGACACTTGTCCGGCACGCGCGCGTGGCGCGTGTTCTACCGTCCGGCGCTGTCCACGACGGTCGACCACTCGTCCAGCAGGGCCTGCGCGGAGGCGTCGTCGGGCCCTTCCGCCCACAGGTGGGTGACGGCCTCGGCCGGGTCGGGCAGCACCAGTACCCAGCGCCCGTCGGTCTCCACGACCCTTACGCCGTCGGTCGTGTCCACGAACCGGTCCCCTGCGGCCTCCACGACCCGGCGCATCACCAGTCCCTTGACGGCCCACGGAGTCGCGAGATCGCGCTTGAGGACGTGCGCCCGCGGAATCCGCGCGTCGATCTGGCTGAGGGTGAGCTGGGTGCGCGCCACCAGCCCGATCAGCCGTACGAACGCCGCCGTGCCGTCGAAGACGCTGCTGAATTCCGGCACGATGAACCCGCCGCGGCCGTCGCCGCCGAAGATCGTCGACTCGTCGCGGCCCACGCGGGTGAGGTCGTCGGGCGAGGTGGTCGTCCACTCGACCTGCGTCCCGTGGTACGCCGCCACCTGCTCGGCGATCCTCGTCGTCGTCACCGGCAGCGCCACGCGCCCGCTGCGCCGCTCGGCGGCCACGAGATCGAGCATCACCAGCAGCGCCCGGTCGTCCTCGACGATGCGGCCCTTCTCGTCGACGAGCGACAGCCGCTCACCGACGGGGTCGAACCTGACGCCGAACGCGGCCCCCGACGAGGCGACGATCTCACCGAGCCGCACCAGCCCCGCCCGCCGTGCTTCCGCGGACTCCGTCGGCCGGGACTCGTCCAGTCCCGGGTTGATGGTCAGGGAGTCCACGCCGAGCTTGCCGAGCAGGCTGGGGAGCACCAGCCCCGCACTGCCGTTCGAGGCATCCACGACGACCTTGAGTCCCGACTCGGCGATCCCGGTGGTGTCGACGCTCCGCAGCAGCGAACCGGTGTACGAGTCGAAGACGCTGGACGGGAAGTACAGGTCCCCGATCTCACCCGGGAAGGCCCGCCGGTACTCCTGCCGCGCGAACACCCGGTCCAGCTTGCGCTGACCGGCCTGGGACAGGTCGGCGCCCTGCCCGTCGAAGAACATGATGTCGACGGAGTCCGGCACGCCGGGCGATGTCCGGATCATGATGCCGCCGGCGCTGCCTCGCGCGGTCTGCTGCCGCGCCACGGGCAGCGGTACGTTCTCCAAGTCCCGTACGTCGATGGCACTGGCCTGGAGCGCCGAGATGACCGCGCGCTTCAGCGCACGCGCACCGCGGGAGTGGTCACGTGCCGTGGTGACCGTCGAACCCTTCTTGAGCGTGGTGGCATACGCGCCGGCCAGCCGTACGGCCAGCTCCGGTGTGATCTCCACGTTCAGAATGCCGGACACGCCCCGGGCGCCGAAGAGGTGTGCCTGTCCACGGGACTCCCAGATGACCGAGGTGTTGACGAAGGCACCGGCCTCGATGGTCTTGAACGGGTACACCCGTACGTTGCCCTGGACGATGGATTCCTCGCCGATGAGGCACTCATCGCCGATCACCGCACCGTCCTCGATCCGGGCCGCGCGCATGATGTCGGTGTTCTTGCCGACCACACAGCCACGCAGATTGCTGTGCTGGCCGATGTACACGTTGTCGTGGACGACCGCCTTGTGCAGAAACGCCCCGCTCTTCACGACCACGTTCGAGCCGACGACGGTGTGTTCCCGTATCTCGGCGCCGGCCTCCACCTTGGCGTAGTCACCGATGTACAGCGGCCCCCGCAGCACGGCGTCGGGGTGCACCTCCGCGCCCTCCGCGACCCAGACGCCGGGGGAGATCTCGAAGCCGTCGATCTCGACGTCGACCTTGCCCTCCAGGACGTCGGCCTGGGCCTTCACATAGCTCTCGTGGGTGCCGACGTCCTCCCAGTAGCCCTCGGCGACATAGCCGTAGATCGGCTTGCCTTCCTTCATCAGCTGCGGGAAGACATCGCCGGACCAGTCGACCGGAACGTCGGGTTCGACGTAGTCGAAGACCTCGGGCTCCATCACGTAGATGCCCGTGTTCACGGTGTCGGAGAAGACCTGGCCCCAGGTCGGCTTCTCCAGGAAGCGCTCGACCTTTCCCTCGTCGTCGACGATGGTGATGCCGAATTCCAGCGGGTTGGGTACACGCGTCAGGCAGACGGTGACCAGGGCGCCCTTTTCCTTGTGGAAATTGATCAGATCGGTGAGGTCGAAGTCGGTCAGGGCATCGCCGGAGATCACGAGGAACGCGTCGTCCTTGAGTGCTTCCTCGGCGTTCTTGACGCTCCCGGCGGTACCGAGTGGCTTCTCCTCGTTGGCATATGTGAGCTCCATACCGAGCTCTTCGCCGTCACCGAAGTAGTTCTTGACGAGTGAGGCCAGGAACTGCACGGTTACGACGGTCTCGTTGAGCCCATGCCTTTTGAGCAGCCGCAGCACGTGCTCCATGATCGGCCGGTTGGCCACCGGCAGGAGCGGCTTGGGCATGCTCGAGGTCATGGGGCGAAGGCGCGTGCCTTCGCCTCCGGCCATCACGACGGCCTTCATGTCGGAAGCGTCCTCCTCCAAGAGACGACGGTCCAGCCGGCTTCACCCGTCTAGATTGTCCCGCAGTTTCCCTGGACGGGCCATCGAGCCGCGCGCGGCGGGCAATCAGTGGGCTGAATCGGCCACGGCGTCCGCCCTGACAAGTCGGCGGACTTGGACCACGTAGAGGACTCCTGCCCACCAATAGAGCGTTGTACCCCATCCGGCGAACGCCCATCCGAAAATAGCAGCGAGTGACGCGATCCATCCAGTTCCGTCACTGAGGAGCAGCAGCGGGAAGGCGTACATCAGGTTGAAGGTGGCGGCCTTCCCGAGGAAGTTCACCTGGGGCGGCGGATAGCCGTGACGCCTGAGGATGCCCACCATCACCAGCAGAACCAGCTCTCGCGCCACCAGAGCCCCGGTCAGCCAAAGAGGCAGAATGCCGCGCCAGGTGAGACCGAGCAGGGTCGTGGCGATGTAGAGCCGGTCGGCGGCAGGGTCGAGGAGCCGGCCGAGGCTGCTGATCTGGTTCCAGCGCCGGGCGAGCTTGCCGTCGAGATAGTCGCTGACACCACTCAGCACCAGCACCAGCAGGGCCCAGCCGTCGCTCTTCGGCCCGCCGAACTCGGGCCTGAGGATCAGCCACAGGAAGACGGGCACGCCGACCAGCCGCGCCATGCTGAGGATGTTCGGGATGGTGAGGACGCGGTCCGTCTGGACACGGGTCTCTTGGACCTCCACCCGGGGGCCTCCTGCGGGAACGAACCAACGATGCTCCCTGACCTTACCCGGCGGGTTCGCGCCGAGGTGCGGAGGGGTTCACTTGCGGGTCCGACTCAGGGGCCAGGAACGCAGAAAACCCCCGTGCTGAATAGCACGGGGGTTTTCTCACAAATTGTTCGGCGGTGTCCTACTCTCCCACAGGGTCCCCCCTGCAGTACCA
>NZ_JBVKBA010000057.1:0-25587 GCF_055639175.1 Streptomyces sp. NPDC107546
CCTCATCGGACAGCACAACTTCGACGGCACGAGGACCCCGAGACATGAAAACAGACTACAGACTTAAGCCTGCAATTTCAGGCGCATCACACTAGACCACTTCCGACACACGCCCTAGCAGGCGAAGCGACCAGGGTCGCCAACCGGCTGCACGGCCTGCTGACCCAGACACACCCCTCGCTGGAACGGGTGCTGGGGCCGCGGTTGCAGCACCCGGCCGTCCTCACGCTGCTGGAACGGTTCGGATCCCCGGCCCAGATCCGCAAGGCCGGCCGTCGGCGGCTGGGCACCCTGCTGCGACCGAAGGCACCGCGGATGGCCGAGCGGCTGGTCGACGAGATCTTGCCGCCCTGGACGAGCAGACCGTGACCGTTCCGGGGACTGAAGCAGCAACGCTGATCATCCCGAGCCTGGCCGCCTCGCTGACGGCTGTGCTTGACCAACGCAAACTGCTGGCCGGGCGGATCGAGGAACTGCTGGAGGACCACCCTCTTTCGAAGGTCCTGACGTCCATGCCAGGGGTCGGCGTCAGGACCGGAGCCCGGATCCTGATCGAGGTCGGCGACGGCAGCACCTTCCCGACCGCCGGCCACCTCGCTGCCTACGCCGGGCTCGCCCCGGCGACCCGCAGCTCGGGGTCGTCGATCCGCGGCGAACAGCCCTCCAGAAGAGGAAACAAGCAGCTCAAAGGGGCATTCTTTCTCTCCGCGTTCGCGGCCTTGGCAGACCCAGCATCCCGGGCCTACTACGACAAGAAGATCAACCAGGGCAAGCACCACACCCAGGCCCTGCTCTGTCTCGCCAGACGCCGGGCCGACGTCCTCTTCGCGATGCTCCGCGACGGAACCTTCTACGAACCCCAACCCGCCAGGTCAGCTTGAATCTCCGAGAGCCTGGCGGGCCTCAGTCCACACCCGCTCGAACTCCTCCGCGGAGATCTCGGCTGCCTCGGGCTGGTCCTGCCAGCCATCCATCGGACCTTCGGCAAGAACCCCATACTGCCGTTCATAGCGGAACATGGCGGCGAGATCGGCATGATCACGCAAGTGCAGCACCTCTTCCAGGGAGGCCGCCGTCACTGGCCGCGAGTCCTGCCTGCGGACCTCGACCTGTCGTGCTGCCCAGCCTTCGTCATTGGCCTCGAAATACAGCCACAGATCTTCGTCCTCGTAGTAGGTGCGGAACCAGGTCGTCATGCCGCCATCCTGGCCCAGGACCTTGACCGAAGAGATAGGGGCACCCCCCCGGTGGTCCGCGTCCGGGGCCGCTCCCGCCGCCGCTTATCGGTGGCCGCCCTGGCCTGCTACAAGACCGGCGAACACTCGAGGCTGATCTACCGGCCCTGCCCGGACGCCCGGCCCGACGGACGCAAGAGCTTCTCCTGGAAGGACTACCGCGACCTGATCCAGACCGCTCACCAGCAGCTCGGCGGCCCGATCGTGCTGGTCTGGGACAACCTCAACACCCACCTGACGGCCGGCATGCGCCGCTACATCGCCGAACGGGACTGGCTCACCGTCTACCAACTACCGCCCTACGCACCCGACCTAATTCGTTGTTAAGAGACGGTCCCGACGGAGCTACCAGTCCCGGGACTGTTCGAGTACACGGCATGCACGCCGACTCTCGTCGGGTTCTCACGTTTGGCCGAAGAGCGGCGTGCGGGTCTTGTGCTCGGTGGTGGCGGTCGCCTGACCTCCGTGCGTATGCCTTCACCCGACCCGGCCTTGACGCCTCGGTTGAGATCGGCAACGTTCGGCATCTTCGTGGCCGCCGCCACCTGCTTCTGCGCTGGCTCGTTGGAATTCGTGGTGCGAGCCCGCTGCACGGTGATCTCCCGATATACCCGGGCCGTCGGAGCTCCCGGTCAGACCGAGACCCGTGGGGCGTGCTGGTGCCACGAACGGCTGGTGAGGTGTCGGACCGTCCCCGAGAGGTCGAGTCCTGGAATTAGGTCGCTGCGTGGCCCGCGTGCGCTCGTGACCGGCGCAAACACCCGCACTCAGGGGAGGAATCACTTGATCTACTGCGGAATCGACTGGGCAGAGAAGACCCACGACGTTGCCCTGGTCGACGACTCCGGGCAATTGCTGGCCAAGCGCCATATCACCGACGACACGGCTGGCTATCAGCTGCTGCTGGAGCTGCTCGCCGAGTATGGCGATAGCGAGGAGAACCCGATCCCGGTGGCCATCGAGACCTCCCGGGGACTGCTGGTCGCCATGCTGCGGACCGGCAAGCGCAAGGTGTTCGCGATCAATCCGATGGCCGCCGCACGCTACCGTGACCGGCACAGCGTCTCGCGCAAGAAATCCGACCCGGGCGACGCCCTGGTGCTGGCGAACATTCTGCGCACTGACATGCACGCTCACCGCCCCCTGCCCAACGACTCCCACCTCGGTCGTGCGATCGCCGTCCTGGCCCGTGCCCAGCAGGACGCGCTCTGGAACCGGCAGCAGCTGGCCAACCAGCTTCGTTCCCTGCTGCGGGAGTACTACCCGGCCGCCTTGGACGCCGTCGCCAAGTGGGAGAACGGCCTGTGTCGTCCCGAGGCGCGCGAGCTCCTGAAAGCAGCCCCAACGCCTTCTCGGGCCGCGCGGCTGACCCGCACCCAGCTTCAGGCCGCCCTCAAGCGGGCCGGCCGCAAGCGCAGCATCGACGCGGAGGCGGACCGTCTCCGTGACGTCTTCCGGGCTGAGGCGGCCCACCAGCCGCCGCTGATCGAGGAGGCGCTCGGCAAGCAGATGCTCGCCCTCCTCATCCAGCTGGAGGCCGCCTGCACCGCCGCCGACGACCTCGCGAAGGCAGTGGAAGGGGCGTTCCCGCAGCACCCGGATGCCGAGATCTTGTTGAGTTTCCCCGGGCTGGGCATCCAGCTCGCCGCCCGGGTCCTGGCTGAGATCGGGGACGACCGCACACGTTTTGCCGACGCCCGCGGCCTCAAGGCATACGCCGGGTCCTCGCCGATCACCAGAGCATCCGGCAAGAAGTCGTCCGTCACACGGCGGTGGGTGAAAAACGACAGGCTCAACCACGCCGGCTACCTGTGGGCCTTCGCCTCTCTACGGGCGTCCGCCGGAGCTAACGCCCACTACCGGCGACGACGTGAGCACGGCGACTGGCACGCAGCCGCCCAGAGGAACCTCTTCAACCGCATGATCGGCCAGCTCTACCACTGCCTCCAGCGTCGCGAGCTGTTCGACGAAAGCACCGCGTTTCCCACCGAGTTGGTCGCCGCAGCTTGACTGCGTAACAACGTGAGGTGTCTCAACCCGGTCGAAGGCATCTGGTCGGTACTGCGGCGCACCACCACAGCCAACCGCGCGTTCGCCGACCCGCACGACCTGATCACCGCCGTCCGGCGAGGCTTACGCCAGCTCCAGTACCGCCACGATGTCCTCGACGGCTGCCTCACCGGCACCGGCCTCCGACGCCAGCCATCATGACGACTTCACGCATTGAAGGTCAGTAGTCGCTGCTGGACATCGACTCCAATCAGGAGGTGCCGCCGCTCGACCTCGACGAAGACGAGCGCGAGCAGTTGGAAGAGCGCGTCCGCGAGGTGCTGATCGGCGGCTATGCCTCCCGTGCCGAACTGGCCGAGCTTGCTGAGGAGTACCTGGTCACCAGGGACCGCCCGCCCGATCTCTCCGCGATCGGCATAGCCGTATGGACGAGCAGCGGAACTGGCGCGCTGCAGTAGATCCTCGAACCGCACAATTGAGTCAGCGGCAACTGCACCGGCTGTATCGCTTCACCGGAAGTGACTCACCCCCCTACGGGCTATCCAGGAGAAAGATCTGCCTCAGTAACGAAAGTTTGCCTCATTGTCCCGAATTTGCATAATTACAGGATTGATAATTTGGCCACTCTCGAGATGGTAAAGCTTAAGTGGAAGTTTTCTGACGGCAGACATAGCATCCATCATTAGCTCCGGGTTCCCACTGTCGACAGCGTCAGCCTGAGCCTCAAACAGGTGACTCACATTCGCCCAGTCTTCGCCGGGAGTGAATTCACACCGAAACCACGGTTGATCGATCAACACGAGGGACAGGACCCCGAGTGTCTTGTCTCCGCTCCTCAGTTCCCATGACTGCGTAGACACGTCGCTACTACCTTTCCTACCGATCCGGTCGGGTCGACCCTCAAGAGTGAGCCCGTGATCTGAACGTCACTGGGCTCACCCTGTCTGAGGCTTGTAGCCTAATCGAATTCGGCGATGTCCCTCAATATCTGCTCGAAGCTAGTGCCGGCCGGCCAGTGCTTGACAATGGCATGCGACGAAACCCTGAACTTGACGAGGACTTCCCTGTCGCGGAAGGACGCATCCTTCGCGAACTCGTAAAATTCATGAGGCACGTGAAGGTATGCGGCCGCATCGAGCGCCTCCGAGTCAAGGCGCGAAAGATCTACCGCGACGATACCGTGGTCCTTACCGCCATACTTGGTGTACGCGATTTCGGGATCGCGAGTCAAGGAGATCCACGGTGAGTCGTTATCTTGCACGACATGCTGCCACGGCTCGACATCAGGGTTGCTTCCCGCTGCGCGAAGGCCCTCTTCCGGATTTTCGTCGGGACGCAGTCCACGGAAGGCGTATCCCCTCAGCCCATCGCTCGCGTGCGCTGAGACGGTAACCGAAGGCATGAAGAGCCGGTTGTTCTTCAGCCAGGAGAACGCGGGGCCTATGAGGCTACTGCTGCCGCCGCCAGCAGCGCCGATCAGCAGGTCCCAGGGGTCGGTGGGGCGGCAGTGGACTTGGTTGGTGCCCCAGGCGAGACCGGCGCCG
Organism: Streptomyces sp. NPDC107546; assembly: GCF_055639175.1. Lineage (NCBI taxonomy): Bacteria > Bacillati > Actinomycetota > Actinomycetes > Kitasatosporales > Streptomycetaceae > Streptomyces > Streptomyces sp. NPDC107546. The sequence goes on from NZ_JBVKBA010000057.1 coordinate 4,790, forward strand.
ACCGCTGCGTTGACGGCCGTGGATGTGGCAATGGCACGTCCACCGGTCAGTCCGAAGACCTCCGCGACAGCATTCCCAGCACCCGGCATCAGGGCTCCGGCGATGCCGCCGGCGACTGCCCCTTCGGTTGCGGCTTTGGCGAGGCCGCCCCAGCTGAAGTTATCGTCGCGGTGTTGCCAGCTGTAGATCCCGCCCTCGACAACAGCCCCGAATGCGGCGCCGATGCCGGCGCTCACGCACAGTGGGCACTTGCCTGAGGGGTCGGCCTCGTTGAGAGGGTCGTTGTTGGCGTACGCGTACGGGGAGGGGTTGGCGCTGCGTGTGTCGGCGGGGCGAGGGTCGGTGGTGGTGAATCGGCCAGTGCTGGGGGTGTAGTTCCGTGCGCGGAGGTCGAGGCGTCCGCTGAGGTAGGGGTCGGTGTACTGGCCGGTGTAGCCGAAGGGGCTGGCCTGCCCGTTGGTGACGCTGGCCTTGCCGGTGGACTCGCCCCAGGGGCTGTAGGTGTAGGTGTAGTTCTCTTTGCCGGCTGCGTCATGGACGGCGCGGATGGATTGCTGGCGGTCGTGCAGGAAGTAGAAGGCTCCGCTGCTGCGGTTCATCGCCTGGGCTATGCCGGATGGGTTGTAGTTGTAGTCGGCGATGAGGGCGCCGGTGCTGTTGGTCTCGGTGGCGATCTGGGCCAGTGAGCCGTTGACGTCCCAGCGTGAGGTGCGGTCGAGCTTGCTGTTCTTGTTGGTGACGGTTCGGTTGCCGTCTGCGTCGTAGACGAAGGTGAAGGTGTCGGCGCCGATGGTGGCGGACTTGACGCGGCTGGCCGCGTCGTAGGCGTACGTGCCCTTGTCGTCCTTGGTGAGGTTGCCGTCGGCGTCGTAGGTTAGGTCCGTTGTGGTGGAGCCTGCGACGCGCTTGGTGAGCTGGTCGGCATCGTCGTAGGTGTTGCTGACGCTGGTGGTGCCGCCTGTTGTGGTGGCGAGGTTGCCGACCGGGTCGTACGTGTAGGTGGTGCCGCTGGTCCCGTCGAGGCAGGAGGCGGTGGTGGCGGTGTCGGTGCAGGCGCGGGTGACGCGTCCGACTGTGTCGTAGCCGTAGCGGTTGGCCAGGCCGGTGGTGGTGGCGCTGGTGAATTGGTCGGCGATGACGCGGCCGTCTGGGTCCCGGGTGATTGTGCGGGCGCCGGTGCCTTCCTGGTGCCTCCGAAGGGGGGCGGTGCGCCGTGACGCCGGAGGTGGCCGCGTGTGTGGCGCCGGGCGATGCTCGCCGTCCAGCCGCGGAATCCGTGCCCATCGCCACGAAACCGTGGCAACTCGAGGGCGATCTCTCGCCAGACGGCGGCGGTCACGTCCTCGGCGATGTCACCCAGGAGCCCACGCAGGTAGGCGTTCAGGCCGGGCTGGAGTGATCGGTACAACAGCGAGAACGCCGCTTCGTCACCGTCCTGAGCTTGTGTAACTGCCGTGCTCAGCGCCAGATCATCGGCGGACGCGCGCTGAACGCCCTTTCCTTTTGCACGATCGCTCTGTCCTCCGCTGGCCGAGCAACGCCCCGGAGCGTACGACACGTCACACCGGCCCCCCAAATGATCGGTGGCCACTGCACACAACGGTCCCGCGCGAGCGAACCGGGGTCGGTCAAAGCCCCCTGTCAGCTTCGGCGTTACGTGTCGTCGTCAGGGATGGCCCAGGAGGGCCGGGCCGGAGAGTTCGCCTGACGTGGTCGCCGTGCGAGGCCGGGGCGCGAGCGGAGAGCAGGAGTGGCGGCCGGCTGCGGCAGACCGGATGCGGGCAGGGGCGTGAGCTGCCTTGGGCCGACGGGTGACGAGCCGCGTGGTGGCGTGAAGTGGGTGACCTCGCTCGGGGGCATGCCGAGCAGACGCCCGACATCGCCCTGGCTCATGTGGAGATTCTCCACGAGCTCGTGAACAGCGGCGGCGATCGCCTGATTCTCGGCGGCGACGGCGGCCGCCCGGCGGCGCCGCGCTTCGGCCACCGAGTCCAGCAGGGGCACGAGTTCGGGCACCACAATGTCCAGCGTGATCATCTCCGGAGGGACCCCGACGGCTTTGGCCACGAGGGCACGCGACAGGTCCTCCACCTTTTCAAGGGTGCGGCGCTGGCTGTGGAGGTCCAGGCGAGGGATGTCGATAGCCCACCATCGGCCGATACGGTGCAGCAGGAATTCGAATTCGTAGCGGGGACTCATGGGCTCTGCGTCCTCTCCCTTCCGTCGGCCGTGCCGTTGCTCACGGGCTGACACGCGGCTCGCGAACTCTGTTCCCTCGTCCTGCCGGGAACGGCCGGGTGCAGGCGTGGTCAGCCGAGGCACAGCCCGAGCAGGCAGACCTCCGTCGGCGAGGTCGACGCCCGTGAGGGGCTGGTCTGGGACGCGTTCGGCTTCGTGCCGTCGCCTGTCGCGGGCGCCGGCTGCTGTTGTGCCGCCGTACCGGAGCGGTCGGGGGTCGTGTTGCCGGCGGCCGGGGTGGTGCTCTGCGGCTGCGTGGTCGCTGTCGCGGCCGGGCGGGCAGGAGCTGTGGTGTCCGGCTGGGCGATCGGTGGCGTCGTGCGGGACGGTGCTGGGAAGGTCTGCTGCTGCGGTGCGTTGGTCGTCGGCGTCTGTGGCTGGGAAGGGGCGTGTGACGGCCGGTGGGAGTGTTGAGCGGTGGCTGGTGCGGCGGCCGGAGGGTTCTGCTGGGGCGTCTGCTCCTGCCTGGCACCCGCCCTCGGGTCGTCCGGCGCTGTGGCTGCCTGGGCCCGGTCGGTGGCGTGCCGGTCCATCATGGCGATGCTCAGGCCGCCTCCGACGAGTGCGACAGCGCTCGCGACCGCTGCCCGGCGCTTGTTCTTCCTCCAGCGGGCCAGTCGGCGACGGCGTGCCGCACGCCCCTGCCCCGCGGGCGGCAGGTCCTCGACGTCGGCGGCAACCCGCGGGGCCACGCCCATGGCCGTGCTGGACTCCGCCACGCCGCCCGGGAGGCTGTCGTGCCCCGTGACGGAGGCCGCGGGGTCCCGGTGGACCGTTATAGCAGGTCTGGCACTCGCCATTGCCGGGGCCGAGCCGCTGTGGCCGTCGGCGGCGGGTGGGGCGATGTCCGGGGCGTAGGCGCCGCACCCGGGGCACACCAGTGCGCCGTTGAGGTGCCGACGGCATGAGGAGCAGTAATCCATCTGTGCTTTCTGTTCTTCCTGGTTCGACGTGCCGCTGGCCCCCTCTGGGGGGCGCGGCTTGGTCCTTGGGCCAGGACGGGACACGCGGATGTACCCGTACCGAGGCCCATCCCTATTGCGGCGACCCGCGCCACTCCGGCTGACCGGCCGCAGTGGCTCCCGCGCTGTGGTCCCAATGACGGGCTTGTTTACCCGTATCCCGTCCGGTCAGCAATTGCGCTGCCTGGTGCAGCGTGTGTGCCGCGGCTCGTTGAGCCTCGGCGACGACGTCACCCCGCTCGCGTATCAGGTCCTCATAGATCGGCAAGCGATCGTTTCCAGTGGAGCTGTGTGTCATGTCGGCCCACTTTCAAGGCGATCGATAAAGAGGCCGGTTCACTGTCAGGCTCGGTTGAGCCGGGCAGCGATCCCGTAGCCGATCAGCAAATAGATGACGGCCGGTAGGCCGTAGTTGAGGACAACGCGCAGCCACTCTGTGTCCATCGTGAAAATGTCCTGTGACCACCAGGACAGCCAGCCCGCTGTGCCCCCTACGAATTCGACGAACACGTTCCCGCGGTTCGCGTCGAGCAGGAACAGCAGGATCCACAGGCCCAGCAGGCCCGCCGCGATGTCGGCGATCGTGCAGATGGTGACGGTCATACGCCGTGTGGTGGCCTGACGGTACAGTGAGCGGCCCGGGTCTGGTCGCTCGTTGTATGCCTGGTATCCGGGCATCGGGTCGAGGTTTCTCATGGGGATGTCCGATCTGATGTAGTGCCGTGTCTACGCGCTCGCGCCAGGGCACCCGGATTCCGCCGGTCGGCACCCCGCTTCTCCCTACTTCTGCGTTCCGGATGCGCTTCAGCGTTACACCGACGTCTGCAATGTCCCAAATATGGCTGCCTATACAGGCACTTACCTGCATGTTCGCATGGCATGGCAATTTTCCGGACGGGATGGAGGAGCGGCATTGCGCGCCGCCGCAGCCCCCGGTCGCCGGTGTTCGCGTAATGCGTGAGCAGATTATGAAGGAATCCAGGGCGTTCCTTTACGGAATTGCCGATCTCGTAACCATCACCGTTCCCCCGTGACACTCCTGACCCGCGGCGCGCTGTTGGAAGTGACCCCGGGCGGGGTCATGGCGCCCATCCTCCGGGGGGAGGGTTCGCAGGCGCCGACATGCTGGGGCAGGCCCGGTTCCCCCGTGCAGGGCCTGCCCCTGCTCTCCCAGCCCGGAGAGCCGTGTGGTGTTGGGCGCCTCAGAGGCGTGACGGTCTGTCATTCCCGAGCGCTGTAGGAGTGGGCCCAGGAACCCAGGGGCCTCGTGGCACCCGCCCACCCCCTATTCCGGGCGGGTGGGTGCGCAATGAGGGGCAGGCAGGTGAATCCCCCATCATCTGCCTGCCCCATGCGCATTCCCTCACGCAGGTTTCCGGTCCGAGAGGGAGTGTGCGTCGGCCGGGGCAACCGGGACCCGACGCCCGCAACTACCGGGCCCGGGGGAACGACAAAGCAACGCGATGATCGGGGTGGGTGTGCAGGGTCTGCTGGCGGACCGCTATGAGTTGCAGGAGCTGCTGGGACGCGGCGCGATGGGCGAGGTCTGGCGGGCCTGCGACCACCTCCTCGCGCGGCCCGTGGCCGTCAAACTGCTGCATGCCGAGGAAGCGGAAGACGCCGAGCGATTCCGCCTGGAGGCACAGATCGCGGCCCGGCTCAACCACCCCAACGTCGTCGGCATGTACGACTTCGGTTCACACCATGACCAGCCCCACCTGGTCATGGAACTCGTCGAGGGCTGGAACCTGGCCCAGGAACGCTCCCTGCGCCGCGTCCTGCCCCCGGCCGAGGCGGCAGCCATCACGGCCCAGGCGGCCGCCGGCCTCTGCGCGGCACACCAGCAGGGAGTGGTCCACCGGGACGTCAAACCCGCCAACGTGATGCTGACCACCGACCGCACGGTGAAGATCACCGACTTCGGCATCGCACGCTTCGCCGAGGAGGCCGCCACCGGTCTGACCGCCACAGGCAAGATCATCGGCACCGCCGACTACCTGGCTCCCGAACGCGCCCTGGGCCGTCCCGCGCAACCCGCATCCGACGTCTACTCCCTCGGCTGTGTCCTGTACGAACTGCTCACCGGCCAACCTCCGTTCAGCGGAGCCACATCATTGGCCGTAGTCCAGCAACACGTCAGCGCCACACCAGCACCCCCCGACCACCTGCGCCCCGACATCCCGCAGCCGCTCTCCGACTACGTGCTGCACATGCTCGCGAAGGACCCGGCCCACCGGCCCACCGCCGACCAAGCAGCCGCCTGGCTCGCCACGCAGAGTGAAACGTCGCGGCTTGCCGAGCACGACGGCACCACCCTCATGCCCATCCCGGCCATTCCACCGCCTCCGGCCCTGCACCCCGGTGAACCCCGCGCCGCCACGCACTCCCGCCCCACCGGTCGCCTCAAACTGGCCCCCAAAGCCGTCCTGGCCGGCGCCGACCTCGCGCTGTTCGCCGGTGCCGCGGCCCTCGGAGCCTCGCTCAATTCCGGCGCCACAGCGCCTACGTCTCCGGCCTCTCCCTCACCCACTCACAGTGCACTAACACCCGCCGGTCGGACCCCGGCCAAGACGCCATCGCCTGCCCCCCCCCCCCCGTCCGCCAGGACGCCACCCAGGCTCGAGCACGGTGGCGACAACGGCGGCGAGTGGTCAGGCAAGCGCAACGACGGGAAAGGAGGAAAAGGACGACAACGGCACACCAAAAATTGAGTAGCTGAGGGATGTCGCGTACAGCCGTTTCAGGGTGGGTAGCACCGCGCGGACTCTCAGGCCAGAGGCAGCTGACCGAGCGTCCGACCGCGATCGGCCTGTTCCTCCAGGAGAGCGGCCACATCCGGCTCCCTGGTGAAGACGGGGCCGTCCCAGTGCACAGGGATCGCCGCGGGGTGGAGGCGCACCTCGGTGCCGTGGACGCGCGCGGCGTCGAAAAGGGTCTGCAGCACCTGCACACCCGCCAGGTTGAGTGCGCCCAAGCGGGCATGCCACGTCTGGGTCTCCGTGTCGTACGAGGCGATTGGGCGGAGCCTGCCAAGTTGCTCCTGCCATTGAGAATGGGCGGTCGGCGCTGTGTGGATGGTTGCCTCCAACACCCATGCAGTCTCAGGGGAGTTCGGCGAACTGGTCATGCAAGAGACGGTAGACGCCGCCACTGACAACTCGCCCGGTCGGGTGAATCCGCAGCCTGGACAGAACCCCGGGGCGAGTTGACCACTGACGATACGGTCTTGGTGGCACAAGGACGGCTTCATCCGTGGAACCGAACATGAGGCACGCGGCTGCCGAGGCCTCTATCCACGTACTCGGCGGCCATGCTGCTCCGGCCAGTCAACCAGGACGACGACGCCATCCGATGGGGCGATCTTCGCCAGCGGCAACGTGCGGCTCCGCGGCCCACGGCGGGGCTGCGGAACCGCACGGCTGTCACGCCAGCGGCTGCGGCATACCCGTCAGCGCGTGATCAGGGTGAATCCGCCGGGGAGCACCGTCGCGGTGACGTTGCTCGTGGAGGTGACGCTGCGCTTTCGGGCGACGCCGTTGCGGTCGTAACTGACGACGACGGCGCGTCCGGTGCCCGGCAGGTTGATGCTCGCCGTACGAGGTGTCGTGGCGACGCTGTTGAGCAGCGCGAGGCTGTGGCTGTCGCCGACGGTGACCAGTTGCGAGATCAGCGGAGTCAGGACCACGGAGTCGAGTAGCCCGGTGCCGCCCGTGGTGGTGCCGGTGACGGACGTTGCGCCGGCGGGCAGGTCTGTGGGCAGAGTCACCGGCAGGATCGCCCCGGGTGCGGCTGATGCTCCTTGCGCACCGCCCGTGCCGTAGTGGACAGTGCCGAGGCGTGTGTTGTGTACGGTGAACGTCGTCCGTGCGGCGCCGCCGTCGACGAGGTAGGCGACGGGCTGCACCATCCTGGCTTGGTCGGAGGCGGGCACCTGCCAGGTGAGCCGGCTGCCCGCTGGAGAGCTCACGTATGACGTGGAGCTCCACTGGGCCTCCCCCGTCCACGTCGAGGGGGGTTCTATCGTCCGTGCGCCGCCTGCCAGGGTTGCCCGGTTCGCCTCGACGACCTGCTGTCCGTCGCGGCGAATGACGTGCCGGGCGGCGCGGGCGGTGTCCGCCACGCCGGGTGCCGCGTCCAAGGCCTCCATGGTCAACAGTCCATGAATAGTGGATTCGGCCCCCGAGTTGTGGTTCACGGTGCCGTCCGGTGCCACGCCGTCGAAGGTCACGCCCGTGGCCGGGTCGTACATCGCGACACCGGCAGGGTCCTGGCCGAAGAACCAGCCCGCCGCGACCCCTGCCAGTTGGCGCAGTCCAGAGCTGTGCGTGGCGGTGGCGACCGCGAGCAGCGAGCGCACGACCGAGTCCGCCCCGTAGGCGATCTGAGAGCCGTCAACCGGTGTGGGACTCCAGCCGTTGTCGGGCCCCGTAGCGGTGAGGAGGTGGGGTGTGAACACTGCCGCGTCGGCCACTGCGGGCCGCAGCAACGCCGGCTCGTGGAGGACTCCTGATGCCTGCGCGAGCGCGGTCGCCATCTCATCGCCCCAGGCGTGCCATTGCGAGGGTGACAGGCTCCACGGCAAGAGTGCGCCGTAGGGCCAGGTGCGGGCGTTGCCGGCGCCCATCGCCGCGATGCCGGCCACCAGTTGCGCAAGTGCCGTACGGGCCGGCGAGCTGCCGCCTGCGGCCACGTAAGCAGTCAGGCCGAGTACTGCCTCCGAGGAGGCGTCGGCACCGTCGGAGATCATCCACATGGGCAGCCGGACGCCATTGACAGTCTGGTAATTGCCGTACTGGGTGAGGTCCTGCCGGTTGAGTGCCTCGACAGCCAGGTTCAGCCGTTGCGCGAGGAAGCTCGCGAAGGCCGGATCGCTCTTCCGGAATTCGCTGTACCCCTCACCCAGCGCCCATACGGTGCGCGCCAGCCAGTAGGAGGACCCGGTGTCGGAGGGGTTGGGGCTGTCCGGGGGCGTGGGAGAGGGGTTGAGGCTGCCGTCCGGTTGCATCCACAACACGACGTTGCCCGCATCCGGACCAGTGGCGGTCTGGAGGTAGGTGAGTCCGCGCAGGAGTGCCTCGGCCTCGTCTCGGCTGTGGCTGTCCCGCCATTGGTGCCAGTGGCGCAGGTAGACGACCGCTGCTCGGGCGATGTCGTCGGCGTCGTAGGCACCTTGGCCGTAGGTGTTGGTGGACTCGTTGTAGGTGCCACCGCCCGTGCGCTGGTAGCCACCGCTCGATTGGTGGTTGGCGTAGACCCACAGCACGCCGATGTCGGGGTGGTCGGCCAATTGGTAGGTGGTGTGGCCCGGTTGGGACGGCGGGGCAACATGTGTGGTCAGGAAGTCCAGGTGCTCCAGGTTGGTCAGCGGGGCCTGGGCCTGACGCGATGCCGTGAGGGCAGGCGACGGCGTTGCTGCGCTGGCAGCACTGAGCGGGGCCACAAGCCCGGCCACGGCGAAGCCTGCGGTCAGCGCGAGGATACGGCGTCTCAAGGCAACCTCCTGGTGGAGTGGATTGCGATTTCTACACGAAGGGTCACGGTCGGGCGGTGCTCACGCGGTCCACGCGGCGGGGAGCCCCGGCTCCCGGCGTGCTCGCCGCAGGCTGCGGACGGGACCCGGGTCAGTGCGGCGGACGCTCCAGCCAGACGGCTGTGTCCGGTGGGAGCGAGCCGTCCGCCAGCGGTCCGCTGGCCAGCAGTACCGCGCTGTCTGACAGCGGGACGTGGCTCTCGCCCAGATTGACCAGACAGATCAGGCCGTCACCACGCGTGAAGCCGAGGATGCCGGGGGCTGTCTCAGCCCAACGCAGCGGTCCTTCGCCCAGCGTCGGGCGCTGTCGCCTGATGCGCAGCGCCTTCCGGTAAAGCTCCAAGGTGGAACCTGGCTCAGAGCGTTGCGCGTCGACCGTGAGCGAGGCCCAGCGAGCGGGCTGGGTGAGCCACGGGGGGCCTCCGGCCTCGGGCAGGGAGAAACCGTAGGGAGGAGTGGTTCCCGACCAGGGGAGGGGGACACGGCTGCCGTCGCGGCCGCGTTCTGTGTGGTCGGAACGCTCCCACAGCGGGTCACGGATCTCGTGGTCGGGCACCTCCACCTGGTCCAGGCCGAGTTCCTCGCCCTGGTAGAGGTAGACGGCTCCGGGCAGCGCGAGCATGAGCAAGGCTGCGGCCCGTGCCCGGGCCAGTCCGCGCGGGCCGCCGCCGAACCGGGTGACGGGGCGGACGGCGTCGTGGCTGGACAGGACCCAGGTCACGGGGGCGCCCACCGGTGCCATCGCGGCCAGCGAATCGTCGATCACCCGCCGCAGTTCGGCCTCGTCCCACTCCGCTTCCAGGAAAGCGAAGTTGAAAGCCTGATGCATCTCGTCGGCTCTGACGTATCGCGCCAACCGCTCGGGGTCGAAGACCGCAGCCTCAGCGACCAGGAGCCGGTTGCCGGGGTACTGGTCCACGAGCGAGCGCCACGAACGGTAGAGCGGATGGAGCTCTTCCTGGTCGTAGTAGGGCATCAGGTGGTTGAGGGAGATGTCCTGGTGCTGGCCCGGCCCGGCGTCGGGCAGTTGCGGAGCCTTGAACAGCGCGTGAGCGACGTCGATGCGGAAGCCGTCGACCCCCCGGTCGAGCCAGAATCGCAGGATCCGCTCGAATTCTGCCCTCACCTGCGGCTCGTGCCAGTTGAGGTCGGGTTGTTCGGGTGCGTGCAGGTGCGCGTACCACTGACCGGGGCGCCCGTCCGGCCCGGTGGTCCGTGTCCATGCCGGGCCGCCGAAAGCGGACTGCCAGTCGTTCGGTGGCAGTCCGCCGTCCGGCCCCCGGCCGTCGCGGAAGATGTACCGTTCGCGCTGCTTGCTACTTGGTGATGCGGCCAGAGCTGATCGGAACCAAGGGTGGGTGTCGGCGGTGTGGTTGGGCACCAGGTCGATCAGGACGCGCAGACCGCAGGCGTGCGCCTCGGCCACGAAGGCGTCCAGGTCGCCCAGGGTGCCCAGATCCTCGGCGACGGCCGTGTAGTCGGCGATGTCGTAGCCACCGTCGGCCATGGGCGAGGGGTAGAACGGCGTGAGCCACACCGCATCGACCCCCAGATCCCGCAGGTGCCCGAGGCGCGCGGTGGCACCTGGAAGGTCACCGACGCCGTCGCCGTTCCCGTCGGCGAACGCCCGGACGTAGAGCTCATAGCAGACGGCGTCACGCCACCACTCCCTCTCAGCCATCGCCCGAGCGCCTCGTTCCCGCACCGGCGCCTGCGTCGGCGGACGGCACGACCACGTGCAACGCGGCACCGCTCTCCATCGCCCGGGTCGCGGCCTCGGCGACGGCGACGGCGGTCAGCCCCGCGTAGGCGTCGGCCACGGGGGTGGAGCCGTTGCGGGCGCAGCGCAGCAGGTCGGTGAAGGCGGCGCGCACACTGCCTGCATAGACGTGCTGCTTGCGCGCTTCACCGCCGAGGTCGATGACGGCCTCCACCAAGTGGGGTGCGATGCGCTCCACACCCCGCCCGCGACACGGCTGCGGTGCACCTGCGCCCCGATGGATCGTGACGGAGACGACTTCTTCGCCATGAGGCTTCAGCCCTGGTACGTGCAGCAACTCGGCGGCGCGAGAGGGCAACTGCTGCCAGCGGTTGGCTCCCGCGTCATCCGTCCACGCCGTCACGGTCGCGTAGGTGGGGATCCAGCCCGTGACCCGGGCCTCGGCGAATCCGTAGTCGAGCCGCATCAACTGTCGTTCGCAGCGGTGCGCATGGGTGAAGGAGTGGGTATGTGTGGCCACCGCCCCGCCCGGATGCACTGCCGTGGCGACAACGATGTCCACCGGCCCTGAGGGCTCTCGGCGCACGGCTGTGGCCTGGACCGATTGCGGTTCGCTGCCCAGCACCGCCCGCGCCGCGTCGAAGAAGTGAACGCCGTGCTCGATGAAGATGCCACCGCTGTGTGAGGGTTCCCAGAACCAGTGGTCCGGGCTCAGGTCCTCGTCCGATGCGTCGTTTTCGAAGAGGAAGCGGCGCGGGGCGTCGAGCAGACCTTCATTGCGCAGTCCTTCCAGCATCCGCAAGACGGGGTTGTAGCGCAGGACATGGTCGACCACGAGGACACCCGGTGAGCTGTCGGCCACCGCCCATACCTCGGCTGCTTCAGCTGCCGAGACGGCCAGCGGCTTCTCGCAGAAGACGTGCTTGCCCGCGCGGAGCGCGGCAATGGCCATCTCCGCATGGGTCGCCGGTGGTGTGGTGACAGCCACCACGTCGACATCAGGCCGGGCCAGCAGCGCCTCGAACTCGTCGCACACGGCGGCGCCGTGAGCAGCGGCCAGCTCCTCCCGGCGCATCGCGTCGGCGTCGGCAACGGCCACGACCCGTACTCCCGGCAGGTCCTTGACGGCGTCGAGTACGTACGCACCGAACGCGCCGCAGCCCACCAAGCCGACGCCGACCTCGGCCGGCGTCGGTGGGGCGCCCGTCATGCCGGTTCTCCTGGCACCTCGACGCGGTCGAGTCGGGCGACGCCGATGTGGGCGTCGGCCATGCCGTAGAAGACGTAGCGCACGCCGTCGATCTCCTCGATCGCAGTGGGGAAGACGACGTTCGGCACCGTGCCGGACCGCTCCTCTTCGGTCTCCGGGGCCATCAGCGGCTCGGCTGTCCGCGCGAGGACGCGGGACGGGTCGGCCGGGTCCAGGATCATCGCGCCTGCGGCGTAACTGACGTGCTGGTTCTGCTGGAACGGATCCTCGATGGAGCCGGAAACGCCGTGGTGGATGAGGAGCCAGCCTTCCTCGACACGGATCGGCGCGGGGCCGGCTCCGATCTTCAGCGCCTCCCAGTCATGGACACTGAGCGCCACGAGCCTGTGGTCACGCGGCCGTGTCAGGGCCGTGATGTCCCGTTCGACCTCAGCCACGGGAACGTAGGAGATCCAGATCCCGGGGCGCTCGTCGTCCAGACCGGCGGGAAGGTGGACGCCCTCGCCGGGGCGGAACCAGCCCAGGTCCCACATCGGGCGGTGCAGCATGGCGTAGCACGGGGTGCCGTCAGGGCCCGGTACCGGCTCGGGGAAGTGCACCACGTCCTTGTTGGGGAAGAGGTTCAGATCCGTGTCGAGGTCGTGCTGGTAGGCGAACTGGACCGGGCCGAGGCGCTGCCAGTCGGTGAGGTTCTTCGAGACCGCGAGAGCGGGTTTGGGACCCAGCGGACCGTAGGCGACGTACGACATCACGTACTGGCCCAGGCTCGGGATCCACGTGGTGCGCGGGTCCTCGACTCCGGCATTGTTCTTGCCGCGTTCCCAGCCCGCATCGGGAGCGAGCACGACACCGCGGCGTTCGACGCCCGTGGGCACGCCGCCGTCGATGGTGACTTCGGCGAGGCCGACACGGGAGACATTGCCCGCAGCGACCAGGCGTGGCAGCAGATGCAGCCGTCCGTCCGGGGTGCGGCCACTGGCCGGGTTGAGGACCCCCTCGGCCTCGGACGGCTCACCAGCAAGCGGTGACATCACCACGCCGAGCCTCGTGAGGGTGTACGGAATGGCGGACGAAACAGTGGTGCTCAAGATCTAACCCTTCACGCCGGAGCCGAGGTTGGTGGATATGAAGTGACGCTGGAACAGCAGGAACAGTCCGACGGCCGGAGCGGCGAGCACGCAGGCACCGGCCAGGATCGCGCCGTACGGGTTCGAAGCCTGCGCGGAGACTGTGGTGATGTAATTGGACAAGGAGACAGCGAGCGGCTCCATGCTTTGCTGCTTGGTGACCAGGAACGGCCAGAGGAATTCGTTCCAGGGGCCGATGAAGGTCAGCAGGCCCGCAGTCAGGAGAGCGGGCCGGATCAGGGGCAGCGCCACACGGACGAGAATCTGCACTTCGTTCGCGCCGTCGATCCTGGCGGCTTCGAACAGCTCCCGTGGGATTTGCAGGAAGTACTGCCGGAATACGAACACCGCGGTGGAGTTGATGGCGAACGGCAGAATCATGCCCAGGTAGGAGTCGGCAAGTCCGTAGTCGCGCACGATCAGTACGTACAGCGGGATTGTCAGCAGCTGAAACGGAACGATCTGTATCAGCAGCATCACGTTGAACAGCAGGCCCTTGCCTCTGAAGTGCAGCTGGGCCAGGGCATAGCCGGCCAGCGAGCCGAACACGATGGTGCCGAAGATGACGCCGCCGGTGAAGACGCCGGAGTTCAGCAGGGAGCGTCCGAGGTCGATGGCCTGGTCGATGTGCTGGTAGTTCGCCAGCGTCAGGTTGCCCGGATCGGGCAGCGCGCCGGACAGGTCGGTGTTGCCGCGGGTCTGCAGCGAGCCGACGACCATGTAGTAGAAGGGGAAGAGGAACGCCAGCGCACCCGCGAGCAGGACGAGCAGCCGCCAGTTGGGCCTGCGCCTGACCCGTCGTGCGGATCGTTGCGTCCGGGATTGCGACCGCGGTGCCGCTGTGACGGTCTCGACGTACCTCATCAGTCACGCTCCAGAAGGCGGCGGTTGATCAGAGCGACAATGAGCACCGCGATGATCAGCAGGACGCCGAGTGCCGAGGCGGTGTCCGGATGGTTCTGCTCGATGCCCTGCTGATACATCAGCAGCACGGGGGAGGTGGAGGCTCCCGCCGGCCCGCCACCGCCGGTGAGCAGGTACGGCTCGGTGAACAGGTTCGCTCCGGTGACCAGTGAGAGCAGCACGACCAGTGTCGTGGCGGGCCGCACCCCGGGCACGGTGACCGACCAGAACGAACGCCACCTGGAGGCCCCGTCGACGGCGGCCGACTCGTACAACTCCTTGGGCACGTTCTGCAGCGCCGCAAGGTAGAGCAGGATGTAGAAACCCAGCTGCTTCCATGTCACGAACAAGGCGATGGACGGCATGGCCAGGTGCGAGTTGACCAGCCAGGACGGCCGTGGAGCCAGTGGGCCGAGCACATGGTTGACCAGCCCTGAGGAGTTGAAGAGAAACAGCCACACCCCGACTACGGCCACGCTCGCCGTGACGTAGGGCACGTAGTAGCTGATGCGGAAGAACCTGCGGAAAGGGATCGCCGCATTGAGCGCTGTGGCGAGAACCAAGGACAGCAGGACGGTCAGCGGCACATTGACGACGAGGAAGACGACGATGTTGCCGAAGGCCTGTCGCACGGCTGGGTCGCCGAGGACCTCGGTGTAGTTCGACAGACCGACGAACGGCCGGTCGACGGTCGCGCCGGGTGCCGCGAAGAAGTACCGGTGGAAGGAGATCCACACCGCCAGCCCGAGGGGGTAGGCGAACACGACCGCCAGGAAGACGGCGTAGGGCATGGAGAACAGCACGCCGACCGGCTGACGACCCAACAGGGCGGCCAGTCGACGTGCGCGTCCACGCGGCGCGGGGGCAGAGACCTCAGTCATGACGCTTTCCTCAGATCACCGCTGCTGCGCTGCGAGCTTGTCAGCCTGTGCAGCCGTCTGGGAGAGGAACTGCTGAGTGCTGTTCTGGCCGCTGATCACGGACTTCTCCCAGCCGTTGCGGAAGGCCTGCCAGATCGAGATGGACTCGCTCAGCTGCGGGACCCCTACCGTGCGGGAGGCTGCGGAGGCGAAGTCGGTGTAGGCCGGGTTCTTCGCGAAGTAGCTCGCGTAGGTCTGCTGCAGATTCGCCCGCATGGGCATCTGCCCCGTCATGTTGAGAAGTTGCCCGTCCTGCTGCTTGCTGGTGGCGAACTTGAGCACATCCCAGGCGGTGCCCTGGTTCTTGCACGAGGAATACATCGCCACGTTCTTGGCGTCGCTGTAGGTGTGAGTCTGAGCGGCCGGTGTGCCCTGCGACGTGGGGACCGGCACCTCGCCCCAATCGACCTTGTTGGTGTAGGTCGAGATGGCCCAGGGGCCGACGATCGCCATCGCGGCGGTACCGTCGGCGAAGGAGTCACCGTTGTAAGCGTCCTTGCCGGCCAGGTTGTTCGCGTACAGCGTGCGCCAGAAGTCCGTGGCCTGTCGGCCGGCGGCCGAGTTGAACTGGGACTTGCCGTTCTCCATGAGTTCCTTGCCGCCGCTCTCCGCCGCGAAGAGCGGGTAGAAGTCGAACCACGGCTGGTAGAACTCGCTGGTGGGTGCGGGATAGATGGCGTACTTGGCAGCACCCGAGGCGACGACCTTCTTCGCTGTCGCGAGGAACTGCGCGTAGGTGTTCAGCGGCGGTTTGTTCGGATTGATGCCCGCCTTCTGGAATATCTTCTTGTTGTAGAAGATCATCACCGGATTCGACTTCCACGGCAGCTGGTAGTAGTTGCCGTCGGATGACTTGTACTGGTCTGCCGTGGCACCGGAGCGCGTCTGGATGTAGTCGGCCGCACCGGGGAAGTTGTTCAGCGGCACCAACCCGCCTTGCTGCTGGAACTGCGGTACGGACGCCGGAGAGGTGTTGAAGATCAGGCACGGCTCGGTGCCCGCCGTGATCGCCGCGCCGATGACCTCCTCCGAGGACTTGCCGGTGGGAACCTGCTGGGCGCTGATCTTCTCCGTGGGGTGCGCCTTGTTCCATGCTGCGACCATCTGCTCGCCCCAGGCGATCTCCTGCGGGTTGTTCGAGTACCAGATCTTGATGGGCCCGTGGGCTTTCGTCGCGTTGCCGGTCGATGCGGAAGAACCACATCCGGCGAGGGCCGTGAGACTCAGGCTCACGGCAATGGCAGACGAGTAGACACGCTTCACTGCGGCTCCCTGCTTGGATGGATCTGTTGTGTCTGGTTGTTGAAGTCCTTGAGTGGTGGCCCTGGTGGAGGTCACCGTGTCAGGCACCGCACGACATCGCGGACGCTCTTCGGCGGCGTCGCGAATCAGCGATCAAGCGCTGCCGGAGCCGGCCCGGTCGACCCGCGGACGACCAACTCCGCCGGAGGCAGCTCAACGGAGTCACTCGTGCCGGCGTCCAGCAGCGCCTGCAGACGTATGGCTGTCGCCTTCCCCCAGCTGAACGCGTCTGCACGGGCCGACGTCAGTGGAGGGTGTGTGTGCACCGCCAGGGAGGTGTCGTCGTACCCCGTGATCGACAGTTCACCGGGAACGCTCACACCGAGCTCATGCGCGACAGACAGTCCCGCCATGGCCGACAGATCATTGGCGTAGACGATGGCGGTGGGTCGGTTCCGGCGCAGCAGCAGCTCACGCGTCGCCTGCGCGCCCCCCTTCGCCGTGAATCCGCCCACCAGCACCGGCCCCGGCTCGAGTCCGGCCTCGCGTACCGCCACTTCCCAGGCTTCCCGTCGTCGGCAAGCGTGAAGGAACTCCGGTGGTCCCGCCACGTATGCGATCCGGCGGTGGCCGAGCTCGACCAAATGCCGCACCGCCGCATGCACCGCCGGGCGGTCGTCGAGAACGACGCACGGCATCCGGTCCCTGAGCGAGTCGCCGTCCCCTACCGCCACAGCCGGCAGACGCAACTCTTCCACCAGATCCGGACGTGGGTCATCCACTCGCAAATCGGTAAGAAATACCCCATCCACCCTCCCTCCTGCGACGATCCGCCGGTACGTACTCACCTCGTCCTCGGGGCTGGTCACGTGCAGCATCAGCCCCTGCCCAAGGGGTGCCAGCACGGATTCCACACCCGCGATGAAGGCCGGGAAGAACGGGTCGTCACCAATCAGCTCGGGCGGTCGGGTAAGGACCAGACCGGCCGCGAAGGCCCTGCCCTGCGACAGCCCCTGCGCCAGCCGGCTGGGCTGCCATCCCAGCTCCTCGGCCGCACGCAAGATCCTCTCCGCGGTATCCGCCGAGACCCCGGGTCGACCGTTGAGCGCGAACGACACAGCGGCCCGGGACACGCCTGCACGTTTCGCCACATCAGCGATTGTCGGACGACGGGTCACAACCTGCTCCCTACGGTGAACAACAGCGCAACGCGACCTGAACCGGTTTAGCCGCGGTCTGACTAAACCGGTTTAACCCAGCAACCGTCAAGAGGTGGACGGCATCCCGCCTTCCGACCGGTGCCGGGCTGGGCAGGACCCGGGCCCTGCCCCGGAGGCCAGTACTTCCGTCGCTGGAACGAGTGCTGGGGCCGCGGTTGCAGCACCCGGCCGTCCTCACGCTGCTGGAACGGTTCGGGTCCCCTGCCCAGATCCGCAAGGCCGGCCGTCGGCGGCTGGTCACCCACCTGCGGCCGAAGGCCCCACGGATGGCTGAGCGGCTGGTCGAGGAGAACTTTGCCGCGCTGGACGAGCAGACCGTCACCGTTCCGGGCACCGATGCGGCCGCGCTGATTGTCCCGAGCCTCGCCGCCTCACTGACGGCCGTCCTTGACCAGCGCAAACTGCTGGCCGGGCGGACCGAGGAACTACTGGAGGCACACCCTCTTTCGAAGGTCCTGACGTCGATGCCGGGAGTCGGCGTCAGGACCGGAGCCCGCATCCTGATCGAGGTCGGCGACGGCAGCACCTTCCCGACCGCCGGCCACCTCGCCGCCTACGCCGGACTCGCTCCCGCAACCCGCAGTTCCGGGTCGTCGATCCGCGGCGAACAGCCCTCCAGGAGAGGAAACAAGCAGCTCAAACGGGCTTTCTCCCTCTCCGCGTTCGCCGCCCTCGGCGACCCGGCCTCCCGGGCCTACTACGACAAGAAAATCGCCCAGGGCAAGCACCACACCCAAGCCCTGCTCTGCCTCGCCAGACGCAGGGCCGACGTCCTCTTCGCAATGCTCCGCGACGGAACCTTTTACGAACCGCAGCCGTCTGCCTCAGCCACCTGACCTACGGGTCTGCGAGGAGAACGACTCGATCGGCCTCGACATCAAAGCCGAGAACTGGATGGCCATAGTGGCCTTCCGGGTCCATCAGCACGGGCTTGTTCAGCCGCCTTCCGATCTCTCGCAGGAAGCCGCAGAACACATCAAGTCGATCCTGGCCCTGCAGCTCCCGCAGGTCGACGTCGAAGTCGACTTCGTCTTCGGCATAGAACCGGAAGATCGCCAGCACATCGGCAGTCGGCCAGACCCGCAGGTTCGGGCACTCGGCGTCCGCCGGGCGGCCCAGCACGGCCTCCGCCCGAGGAACCGGAAGCACCGTCTCTCCCTCGGAGTACTGGCACTTCCAGCCCTTCTCCACGACAAGATCGAGGACCGCCTGCCAGTCCTGCACCGAGGCATCCGGGACACGCATGTCCGGCAACGACCCCATCAAGTCCGGGTCGAAGAAGGAACTCACGTCATCCCACAGCAAATCAGCCACCCCGCCATGCTGCCCGGCTCCCCGACCCAACGCACCCCCGTTTCCCTTGACCAAAGGCATAGGGGCACCCCCCCGAGTGGTGGACACCTTCAAGCCGACCCCGGTGGGGGTCGGGAGAGGGTGATCGTTTATGGTAATGAAGGTCTATTCGCCCGAGTTCAAGGCCGATGCCGTGGCCGTGTTCCACTCGGACCCGGATCTCACGATCGCGCGTGACCTGGGCATCAATGCGGAGACCCTGCGGAACTGGATCCACGCCGACCGCGCCCGCGGCGGCAGCACCACCGGCTTGACCAGGAAGAGCATGACCAGCACCACCGAGGCCGCCGAGGCCACCCGCGAGGACCTCGAAGCGAGGATCAAGGCTCTGGAGGCCGAGCTGAAGGCCGCCCGCAAGGAGAATGCGACGCTCGCTACCGAGCGGGACATCCTGCGCAAGGCAACAAAGTTTTTCGCCTCGGAGATGACCTGGTAGGCCGCTGCCAGTTCATCCAGGACCACTGCGAGACCTACCCGGTCCAGCGGCTGTGCCAGGTACTGGAGGTCGCCCGCTCCAGCTTCTACAAATGGCGCGAAGGCCGGCAGGCCCGCGCGGAGCGGGAGCGTGCCGACGCCACCCTGGCCGAGAAGATCAAGGTTGTCCACGCCGAGTCCGATGGGACCTACGGCCCCCCGCGCATCACCGCAGAGCTCCGCGACGCCGAGGGTATGCGGATCAACGAGAAGAAGGTGGCGCGGGTGATGCGCAAGTTCAACATCGTCGGGGTGCATCTGCGCAAGAAGGTCCGCACCACCGTGCCGGAGCCGGCCAACCAGGTGGTGCCCGACCTGTTCAAGCGGGACTTCACCACCGCTCAGCCGGGCGTGAAGTACATGGGTGACATAACGTATCTGCCCGTCGGCGACGGCGAGTTCCTCTATCTCGCGACAGTGCTGGACTGCTTCAGCCGGCGCGTGGTCGGGTGGTCCATCGCCGACCACATGCGCACCGGGCTGGTCGCCGACGCCCTCAAGGCCGCGGCAGCCACCCGCGGCAGCCTCGACATGGCGATCTTCCACAGCGATCACGGGGCGCAGGGCGGATTCAACTGGCCGTCGCAACACCTCGTACGCATGGAGGTGTTGGATGGTGCGTCGTCATCAGGCAGCGGACCGGGCGCTGCGTCCGAAGCTGAGGTCTCCGGGGCATCCGAAGTATCAGCGTCATGTCGAGGCGGCGTTCTGGACGGAGATCGCCAAGGGCCTTCTCGCTGAGGAGGCCGCCGCCGTCATCGGCGTGGCGCCGGCGGTCGCGACGCGCTGGTACCGCCAGTGTGGCGGCATGCGACCGTTCGATTCGAAGCCGCCCTCGGGCAGGTACTTGTCGTTTTCCGAGCGAGAGGAGATCGCGTTGCTCAGGGCCCAGGGCAAGGGAGTGCGCGAGATCGCTCGAGACGTCGGTCGTAATCCAGGCACCATCTCCCGCGAGCTGCGACGCAACGCCGCCACAAGAAGTGGGAAGCTCGACTACCGGGCGTCGGTGGCGCAGTGGAAAGCAGATTTGGCGGCCCAGCGTCCGAAGACAGCGAAGTTGGTCGCCAATCCGAGGTTGCACGCCTACGTCCAGGAGAGGCTGTCCGGCCAGATCACCACATCTGGCGGCATGCCAATCGCGGGACCGGAGACAGGCTCGTGGACGGGGCGGAACAAGCCGCATCGCAAGGATCGTGCGTGGGCTCAGGCATGGAGTCCAGAGCAGATCGCGAACCGGATCAAGCTCGATTTCCCGGATGATGAATCCATGCGCATCAGTCACGAGGCGATCTACCAGGCCTGTACATCTAGGGCCGCGGGGCGCTGAAACGCGAGCTCATCCTGTGTCTTCGGACCGGCCGCGCTCTGCGCGCGCCACGGGCGCGTTCACGGCGGAAGACCTGGGCGCACGTCACGCCAGAAGCGTTGATCAGCGAAAGGCCCGCCGAGGCCGAGGACCGCGCTGTCCCCGGCCACTGGGAAGGGGATTTGATCATCGGGCTGGAGCGTTCCGCGATCGGCACCGTTGTCGAGCGGTCGACCCGGTTCACAATGCTGGTTCATCTGCCCCGCGAAGAGGGATACGGCACGATCCCTCGAACGAAGAACGGCCCCGCACTGGCAGGCTACGGAGCGATCTCCATGAAGAAGGCACTCGCCAACACGATGTCGATGCTCCCCGAGCAGCTGACGCGGTCGCTGACATGGGACCGTGGCAAGGAAATGTCGGCGCACACGCAGTTCAGGGTCGAGACCGGTATCCCCGTGTTCTTCGCCGATCCGCACAGCCCATGGCAGCGAGGCACGAACGAGAACACCTATTGGTGCAGCCTTGGCGGGCCGGGCTTCTTCGACGGGAGAGGTTCGGCGGGATCGTCGGGTGACTCGGAGAACACGTGC